>NZ_JADGLW010000019.1:0-544 GCF_015235105.1 Jeotgalicoccus nanhaiensis | reverse complement strand
GGATCAGCTCGGCGTCGATTTCGGTGAGCCGCACCACCGGCCGACCCTGCATCCGGGCGATGAGATGATCGCCGGCGGCGTGGCCGATCTCGGCGGAATGGATCCGGATCGTGGTCAGCGCCGGATCGAGGAAGGGTGCGAAGTCGGAATCGTTGTGGCCGATCACCGAGAGGTCGCCGGGCACGTCGAGCCCCCGGGCGCGGGCCTCGATCATGGCGCCGAAGGCGATCTGGTCGGTGCCGCAGATGATCGCGGTGGGCGGCGGGCCCCCGGCCAGCATCTGGCGGAAGCCATCGCGGCCGCCGCCGATGCCGTAGGAGATCTCGATGTCGTGCTCGGGGGCGAGCGTCAGGCCGCGCGCCGCCAGCGCCTGGGCGATGCCTGTGACGCGGGCGCCCCCGCGGTCGTTGTCCTTGCGCAGGCCGGAGATCACCCCGATCCGGCGATGGCCCAGATCGATCAGGTAGTTCGCCGCCCGGGCCGCGGAGGCGGCGTTGTCGAAGCCGACGCAGGGGCGCTCCCGTGACAGGCTGAAGGTCTGCAC
>NZ_JADGLW010000018.1:0-578 GCF_015235105.1 Jeotgalicoccus nanhaiensis | reverse complement strand
GCCTTTCCAGACTTCATGCGGGTTGAGAGCATAAGCGCATACCTTTCCAGCTACTGGGATTTTTACTAAAACACCTTGCTCTTCTAGCCACTTAACGTACCTAGATATTGTTTGTCTACCAACACCAAGCAACGATGCTAAATGGGTTTGATCGGCAACAACCGCACCACAAGAGCCATCAATGTTTTCTGCAAGCATTGAATAAAGCTCTGCTGCCCCCGGATTCTTCCTGAAAAGCTCTCTGAGACGCTTCCAGCCTAAAGGGTATACTTGGGTGAAGTTTTGGTTTTTTTGCTCCTGTCGACGCTCTGAGGCGTTTTTACGGTCTTTATCTTCAAGATCTCTTTTTCTGATTTCCCGTTCTTTGTCCGTCACAACATTTTGAGTTTGCATAGACTATCTCTCCTGCGACACCATGTCGTTTGAAAGTAACATACAGTTGTCATTTTTTTGTGTCAACATGTCGCATTTGCACGACATGTTGGGTATATCTGTCGCATCCTATAGATGCGACAACGTTGTCGCCCCTAGGATGCGACAACACATTTATAAACCCATAATAAAAACAACAACATACC
>NZ_JADGLW010000017.1:0-1483 GCF_015235105.1 Jeotgalicoccus nanhaiensis | reverse complement strand
TGAACTGTAACCCGAATAATAGACAGCTTATAAAAAGCGTCTCTTATTCGGGTTTTTCTATGCCCTAAAGATTATCTTGTTTATACTTAAATAAACTATCTGTACGGAGGGCTATCATGGCTAGACATTTTACGTCTTTTGAAATTAAAGAACTGGAACAAAACCCAAATGTATTGAGGGTATCTGATCGATCTATTACGTATCATCCAGAATTTAAAATACGCGCGGTAGACGCACATGAACAAGGCTTTAGTCCCACACAAATCTTCCTCAATCATGGATTTGATTTGTCTGTCGTGGGTAAAGAACAACCAAGCCGATGCTTGTCACGATGGCGTCAAACATATGCGCAATACGGACAAAGCGGTTTGGAACGTGACCAGCGTGGAAAAGGCGCTTCAGGTCGTCCAACGAATAAAGCACTGAACAGTGATGAGAAATTAAAGAAAGCTGAAGCACGGATTAAATATTTGGAAGCTGAAAATGATTTTCTAAAAAAGCTCGAGATGAAAGAAAGGCAGGCGAAACAAAACCGTCGCAGTTAAAACCATGTGAGACTTATGAATTAATAGAGATGATTTGCCGGAACCATCAACTCAAAAATATGATTACTTACCTGTGTATGCTGGGAGAGGTGTCGAGAAGTGGCTATTATGCTTGGAAAAATAACGAAGCAAACAGATCTGTTAGACAAATCAATGATGAAGCAGACATTGTTCTCATTAAGAAAATCTATGATGCTGAGAAAGGTAAAGTCGGTGCCTTACAAATTAAAATAATCTTAGACAATGATTATCATATTATTATGAATCACAAAAAGATTAGACGACTGATGAAAAAATATAATCTAGTGGCACGCATTCGTAGAGTGAATCCTTATAAATTAATGATGAAAGCAACGCAGGAACATAAAACGTGTAAAAACTTATTGAAGCGTGAGTTTGACCAAAGAGAGCCAGGTAAGGTCCTGTTAACCGATATCACCTACCTGTATTACGGTAAAGGTCAGAAAGCCTATTTATCCTGCGTGAAAGATGGTGCGACTCGAGAGATTGTGGCGCATGTGGTCACCACATCATTGAAAATGAACATCGTGTACCGGACTTTAAAACAACTCTCCAATACCGTGGATGAGTTCCATCCAGAAGCACTCATTCATTCCGACCAAGGCTTCCACTATACCCATCCGGAGTTCCAGTCTAAAGTGAAACAAATGGGATTGGTACAATCCATGTCGCGTCGGGGGAACTGCTGGGACAATGCTTCAATGGAATCATTCTTCGGGACTTTCAAAGATTGGGTCGATTATAAATCTTGTGAATCCTTAGACGAACTCAAACATCAAACAAATGAATATATTAATAAGTATAATAATGAGCGCTATCAATGGGGACTAAATAAGATGACCCCGGCACAATACAGGGGTCATCTACTCACAGCGTAACGCTTTTATTAAATTGTCTATTTTATAGGTTATAGTTCA
>NZ_JADGLW010000016.1:0-1503 GCF_015235105.1 Jeotgalicoccus nanhaiensis | reverse complement strand
TGACGTGCTCCCCTTAAGTTGTACTTACTATTCAACTTAAGGGGAGTTTTTGTATGAAAAATAATAAACATAGTTTTGAATTTAAGTTAACAGTCGTAACAGATTATTTAAATGGCGAAGGTGGATTTCAATATCTAAGTAAAAAATATAGTATTCGAGATTCATTGATTAAAATATGGGTCACTCAATATAATCAATTTGGTGATGAGGGCTTAGCTAAATCTATGACACATACACACTACTCTGGTGAATTTAAGCGTGCTGTTTTACAATACAGACAAGAAAATCAACTGTCTTATAGAGAAACAGCGATTCATTTTGGACTCAAGAATAGTTCAATGATCGCAAATTGGCAGCGTAAACTACTTGAATGTGGTCCGGCTGCTCTAGACAGTCACTTAGGGAGATCGAGAAAACATATGGTTAAAGATGATCAAAGCAATAATAAGACAACAAATCGGGACGAGCCACTAAATGAGACAGAACGAGAAGAACTTGAACGCCTAAGAGAACAGTTACGAATGTCAAAACTAGAAAACATTATTTTAAAAAAGTTGAACGCCTTACCGAAAAATCCAACAGACAACAAGTAAAGGTAGCCATCGAAGTAAGGCAAGAGACAGAGTATACTCTAAAAGACATTTTAGCAGTGATGCAGCTACCGAAGTCTGTATACTACTACTGGGTGAAGCATATGGATGATCAGACGCGTAAGAATCAATGGCTGGTAGACAAAGTGAAGTCAATCGTATCAAAGCATAAAGGGCGATATGGCTACAGAAGAATTCAAGTAGAGCTAGAACAGTCAGAAGGGATACGTGTGAATCATAAACGTTTACTGCGTATTATGAGATTACACAATCTTTTATGCCAGAAGTTCAAAAATAAATCTAGACAGAAATATCGTTCATACAAAGGTAATATTGGAAAAGTCGCACCGAATCATGTGAACCGTCACTTTCAATCTGATCAATTCAATCAACTATGGGTGACAGATGTGACAGAGTTTGCGTTGCCCATCAAAGGACGGAAGCTCTATCTGTCCACAATCATGGATTGCTACAATTCTGAAATTATTGCTTATAAAATGAGTCATTCACCAACTTTAGACATCGCAACTGATCCGTTGCATCGTGCTTTAAATACACATCAATCTCAATTGAATCAATTGGTCGTTCACTCTGATCAAGGCTATCACTATCAACATAGAAGTTGGGTTCATCTGCTTGAATCTTTTGGTGCCACAATGAGCATGTCTAGGAAAGGAAACTGCTTGGATAATGCCGCTATGGAAAATTTCTTTGGCATCTTGAAGCAAGAAATGTTTTATGGTGTATCATTTGAATCTTATACATCATTGGAAGAGAGCATTCATGAGTACATTAATTATTATAATAAATATAGAATCAAGACAAAATTAAAAGGCATGTCTCCTGAACAATTCAGGAAACATACCTTGAAATCAGCCTAAATCCAAAAGTTCAACTTTTGGGTAGCACGTCA
>NZ_JADGLW010000014.1:0-2175 GCF_015235105.1 Jeotgalicoccus nanhaiensis | reverse complement strand
TGTCTAGCCATGATAGCCCTCCGTACAGATAGTTTATTTAAGTATAAACAAGATAATCTTTAGGGCATAGAAAAACCCGAATAAGAGACGCTTTTTATAAGCTGTCTATTATTCGGGTTACAGTTCAGAATAGTACCCTCTTTATTTTTTAAATAGCCTTCTTGTATTTCCTTAATCATAAACGCCTCATCCGGGATGCCTTCGAACGGCGGATATATATTGTATTCACTCGCAGGACCGTAGCCGAATTTAACATAGTATCCCGGATGCCCTAAGATACTAATAAAACCATAATCGAATCTTTTCGCCCGTTTTTCGAGCTCATTCATTAACAGCTTCCCAATACCCTTTTGCTGCAGACCAGGATTAACCGCTATCGGAGCCAGCACGAGTCCTGTATACTGCTCTTTTTCATTATTTCGCGCTTCTTTATAAATTTATGAATCTCTTTTTCCATGTCTTCATCCTCATATAGTTTTCTTGTTCTCTTTTATATCATATTCATAAACCGCTCCATAGAAACATCGCTTCTTGACTGCTGTGTCGATAATAATTTTGATGTGCATTTCAATCTCAAATTCTTTCTCAAGACTATCGTAAGTAAAACTGTTTTTTTATTTGCAACACTGTTCTTATATGATACATGAGTAATATTTGTATTCTTAAGTTACCTCACTATGATTACCTTCTTCTCCATTCCATACTAGATAGTTGAGTAGGCATTTAAAAAAGAGCTGTGATTGCGTGACCAGAAATTGACAGGTATATTTATATAGATTTGATAAATTGAAAAAGGGGAAGATTAAAATAGAAGAATTAATTGTTAGTATATGGATTTTTATAAAGTCTCATGCGGAACTGATTCTTAGTAGTTTAGCATTAATTATCTCGGTCTTGGTAGCATTAATAAACTTTTTATATAACCATTTTAAAGATAAAGATTACATCGAAGTTCGATTTGCTAATCCTATTTATTTTGGAGAGACGGTTTATATTAGCGAGCATAACGGTCAATCAATTATTAGTCCAAATGGAGGAGCTTACTTCACTTGGATTTATGTTACGAATGCGTCAAACCATGATGTAGGGTATTATGATTTTGAACTATATTTGAATGGGGAAAAATTATCGCGTATCCAACCTCATACAAACGCACCTCTTTATGTTAAAGATGGTGGAGGGAAAGTTCCGATAGCTTATTTAGATGATTTAAGTAATGGAAATATATTAGCACGTTCACAAAAACAATTAAAAGTTGCTTCAACAGGATTCGATATACCGATAGACCCAAACAATGAAAATGAAGTGGTTGTTTCTTTAAGTTTTATAAAAGCAAACTTCTGGTCATTTTTACCTTACTTAGGAAATAAGATGAATCATAACAAAGTGATTAGCCATACTTTCACTGGTAAATATGTGAAGAAAAACTCTGCGGTTGCAATGTTAGATGAGGCAGTAGTCAAAAGAGTTTAAAGGAGGAGATACTAATATTAATTTTTGGAAAGGATGTAGTTGCTATATTCTTCAATCAATTAGAATATGTCATTAGTGGAATTGCCTTGTTGGTTTCTATAGGTGCAGTATATAAAAATAGAGATTTGACCAAAGTTTTATTCAATAAGCCGCTATATATAGTTGCTGGTAAGGGACCAGAACCCCTTATCGTTGGAGTAGGCAGTAATGACTACACTAGAGTTAAAACAGCTATCCATATTATTAATGCTTCTAATCACAATAGGGGGTACTTTGATTATAATGTGAAAATTACTGGTAAGGATTTCAATATAATTTTTAAGGATGATAGCACTAGCGAGGGGAATCTGCACGAAAGGTCTTATAACTATTTATTGTTAAAAGGAGATTCCACTCAATATATTCCACATGACGAAAAAATAACCGTAGAGATATCAATCAAACTCATAGTGAATAGTTTTTTCTCAAAGAAATATTATAAAGAGTATAATTCAATCATTACCGACGTCCTTTGGGGCGACATATCAGATGAAGCGTTAGAACATACAGGGAAATTTTAAAAAAGAGCGCAATTATGACGTGCTCCCCTTAAGTTGTACTTACTATTCAACTTAAGGGGAGTTTTTGTATGAAAAATAATAAACATAGTTTTGAATTTAAGTTAACAGTCGTAACAGATTATTTAAATGGCGAAGGTGGATT
>NZ_JADGLW010000013.1:0-3206 GCF_015235105.1 Jeotgalicoccus nanhaiensis | reverse complement strand
ATGTACATTGAAAACCGTATAGAAGTAAAGAGAAGAGTAAAACGATTTCAAATCGAGCAAACGAAATGAAAGCGAGAACGCAAACGTATCTAAAAGATACACTCACACAAATTTCATTACGATTAAGTAGTGAAGGGCGCACGGCGGATGCCTAGGTACCAAGAGCCGATGAAGGACGGAACAAACACCGATATGCTTCGGGGAGCTGTAAGTAAGCTTTGAACCGGAGATTTCCGAATGGGGAAACCCAATACCGCGAGGTATTACCACAGCGTGAATACATAGCGCTGTTGGAGGACACCTGGAGAACTGAAACATCTTAGTATCCAGAGGAAGAGAAAGAAACATCGATTCCCTAAGTAGCGGCGAGCGAACGGGGAAGAGCCCAAACCAGCTTCGGCTGGGGTTGTAGGACATTCACAACGGATCTAAAGACTTAGACGAATGGTCTGGGAAGGCCAACCGCAGGGGGTAAGAGTCCCGTAGTTAAAAGGTTGATAGATTTAGAATGTATCCTGAGTACGGCGGAACACGAGGAATTCCGCCGGAATCCGGGAGGACCATCTCCCAAGGCTAAATACTCCTTGGTAACCGATAGTGAACCAGTACCGTGAGGGAAAGGTGAAAAGCACCCCGGGAGGGGAGTGAAATAGAACCTGAAACCGTGCGCTTACAAGTAGTCAGAGCCCGTTAAAGGGTGATGGCGTGCCTTTTGTAGAATGAACCGGCGAGTTACGAATATATGCAAGGTTAAGCAGTAGATGTGGAGCCGCAGCGAAAGCGAGTCTGAACAGGGCGAATGAGTATATGTTTGTAGACGCGAAACCAGGTGATCTACCCATGACCAGGCTGAAGTTCAGGTAACACTGAATGGAGGGCCGAACCGACTTACGTTGAAAAGTGACCGGATGAGTTGTGGGTAGGGGTGAAATTCCAATCGAACCTGGAGATAGCTCGTTCTCTCCGAAATATATTTAGGTATAGCCTCATATTAGCATCGTGGAGGTAGAGCACTGTTTGGATGAGGGGCCCATCCCGGGTTACCGAGTTCAGACAAACTCCGAATGCCACAGATGTGATGTATGGGAGTCAGACAGTGGGTGATAAGGTCCATTGTCGAGAGGGAAACAGCCCAGACCACCAGTTAAGGTCCCCAAATATATGTTAAGTGGAAAAGGATGTGGCGTTGCACAGACAACTAGGATGTTGGCTTAGAAGCAGCCATCATTTAAAGAGTGCGTAATAGCTCACTAGTCAAGTGACGCTGCGCCGAAAATGTACCGGGGCTAAACATATTACCGAAACTGTGGATTAAAATTTATTTTAATGGTAGGAGAGCGTTCTAAGTGCGGCGAAGCATGACCGGGAGGACATGTGGAGCGCTTAGAAGTGAGAATGCCGGTGTGAGTAGCGAAAGACGGGTGAGAATCCCGTCCACCGAACGACTAAGGTTTCCAGAGGTAGGCTCGTCCGCTCTGGGTAAGTCGGGACCTAAGCCGAGGCGAAAAGCGTAGGCGATGGACAACAGGTAGAAATTCCTGTACCAGTTAGATTGCATTTGAGTGATGGAGTGACGCAGTAGGAAAAGATGAGCGCGCGGAAGGAAGAGCGCGTCCAAGGCACAAGGCTGCATGCCAGGTAAATCCGGCATGCGTGACGGCTGAGTGTTGACGGGGAGCCGAAAATAGTAGGCGAAGCATACGGACTCACACTGCCAAGAAAAGCTTCTAGCAAGTAATCAGACTGCCCGTACCGTAAACCGACACAGGTAGTTGGGAAGAGAATTCTAAGGTGAGCGAGCGAACTCTCGTTAAGGAACTCGGCAAAATGACCCCGTAACTTCGGGAGAAGGGGTGCTTATAGAAATATAAGCCGCAGTGAATAGGCCCAAGCGACTGTTTACCAAAAACACAGGTCTCTGCCAAACCGAAAGGTGACGTATAGGGGCTGACGCCTGCCCGGTGCTGGAAGGTTAAGAGGAGTGCTTAGCGCAAGCGAAGGTACGAATTGAAGCCCCAGTAAACGGCGGCCGTAACTATAACGGTCCTAAGGTAGCGAAATTCCTTGTCAGGTAAGTTCTGACCCGCACGAAAGGCGTAACGATTTGGGCACTGTCTCAACGAGAGGCTCGGTGAAATCATAGTACCTGTGAAGATGCAGGTTACCCGCGACAGGACGGAAAGACCCCGTGGAGCTTTACTGTAATTTGATATTGAATCTTGACTCCACCTGTACAGGATAGGTGGGAGCCAATGAAGCATGGACGTCAGTCTATGTGGAGGCACTGGTGGGATACCACCCTGGTGTGGTTGAGATTCTAACCCGCAGCCGTGATCCGGCTGGGAGACAGTGTCAGATGGACAGTTTGACTGGGGCGGTCGCCTCCTAAAGAGTAACGGAGGCGCTCAAAGGTACCCTCAGAATGGTTGGAAATCATTCACAGAGTGTAAAGGCATAAGGGTGCTTGACTGCGAGACCTACAAGTCGAGCAGGGTCGAAAGACGGACTTAGTGATCCGGTGGTTCCGCATGGAAGGGCCATCGCTCAACGGATAAAAGCTACCCCGGGGATAACAGGCTTATCTCCCCCAAGAGTTCACATCGACGGGGAGGTTTGGCACCTCGATGTCGGCTCATCGCATCCTGGGGCTGTAGTCGGTCCCAAGGGTTGGGCTGTTCGCCCATTAAAGCGGTACGCGAGCTGGGTTCAGAACGTCGTGAGACAGTTCGGTCCCTATCCGTCGTGGGCGTAGGAAATTTGAGAGGCGCTGTCCTTAGTACGAGAGGACCGGGATGGACATACCACTGGTGTACCAGTTGTCGTGCCAACGGCATAGCTGGGTAGCTACGTATGGACGGGATAAATGCTGAAAGCATCTAAGCATGAAGCCCCCCTCAAGATGAGATTTCCCCAATAGATGCCTCAGAGACTATGAGGTTGATAGGTTTGGCGTGTAAGTGTGGCAACACATTCAGCGGACAAATACTAATCCATCGATGACTTATTCAAATAGTAAGACCAGAAATTTAAAGAGTGCGTTCACTCTTCTCGATACTTCTATCCGGTTTTGAATGTACAGACATTCAATAGTCTGGCGGCGATGGCGGAGAGGCCACACCTGTTCCCATGTCGAACACAGCAGTTAAGCTCTCCAGCGCCGATGGTAGTTGGACTGACGTCCCGCAAGAGTAGGACGCTGCCAGGCT
>NZ_JADGLW010000012.1:0-25680 GCF_015235105.1 Jeotgalicoccus nanhaiensis | reverse complement strand
AGTACATTAATTATTATAATAAATATAGAATCAAGACAAAATTAAAAGGCATGTCTCCTGAACAATTCAGGAAACATACCTTGAAATCAGCCTAAATCCAAAAGTTCAACTTTTGGGTAGCACGTCAAAACGAGAGGCTTATTTTTCTGAGCTGATGCTGATTACCAGCCGCGTTCCGCCATGCGTTCTTCCAGTGACATACTGTGGACGTCGAGCCCTGTCATCGCACTTCCGAGTTCTTTCGACAGTTCTCCGATTAATTTATAATCAGTGTAGTTCTCGGTCGCTTTGACGATTGCTTTTGCGAATTTTTCCGGGTTCTCGGACTTGAAAATACCGGAGCCTACGAAGACACCGTCTGCACCGAGTTCCATCATTAGTGCGGCATCCTGAGGTGTCGCGACACCACCTGCTGCAAAGTTTGTTACAGGCAGTTTACCTTCAGCTTTAATCTGTTTCAACACATCGTAAGGTGCGCCTAAGTCTTTCGCCGCAGTCATTAATTCATCATCACTCATTACAGAAATCTGTTTGACCTGCTGATTGACTAAACGGATATGACGAACTGCTTCAACAATGTTTCCCGTTCCAGGCTCGCCTTTTGTCCGCAGCATTGATGCGCCTTCACCGATACGTCTTGCTGCTTCTCCGAGATCCTTGCAGCCGCAGACAAAGGGGGCTTTATAATCATCTTTTTTCAGATGGTATTCCTCATCTGCAGGTGTGAGTACTTCCGACTCATCTATGTAATCGATTCCCATCGATTCAAGCACGCGTGCTTCTACAATATGTCCAATACGGCATTTAGCCATGACCGGTATTGATACTGCCTTAATTACCTCTTCGATAATTGTCGGATCACATGCGCGTGCGACTCCCCCTTCTGCACGAATATCCGAAGGTACACGCTCCAATGCCATAACTGCAACCGCACCTGCTGCTTCTGCGATTTTCGCCTGCTCTGCGTTAACAACATCCATTATAACGCCGCCTTTTAACTCTTCTGCCAATCCCATATTTATCCCTCTTTCTTCTTAATTTAATATAAGTTTAGAATACAATGTGATATTCTATAAGTGTCAGAATACATAAAAAGTTAGGGGTCAGTTTATGTTTATTAATCTCGATAAAGAAAATACTGTACCGTTATATGAACAGCTGTATCAGGATATTAAGAAGAAAATTTTAAATGAACATCTTGCCAGTGATGTGAAATTGCCGAGTAAACGCCAGCTGAGCGAAGATTTATCAGTGAGTATGACTACGGTTGAACGTGCCTATAATCTGCTGGTTGATGAGAATATGATTTATACAAAGAAAAAGAGCGGTCACTATGTGATGCCGACAGAAACTCTTCAAACGCAGGATAAAATACTGTCCGCTATTAAAATGCCGGAGAAATCGGAATCTGTCCTGCCTTTAGGAGAAGTGGATACGTCCATCGTACAGAATGATGTGATTAAACAGCTGAGTGCAGCTGTGTTTGCAGATATATCATTGTTGAACAGCGGGAGTAAAAGCGGTGAAGCAGCTTTAAAAGAAGCTGTACGTGAGTATTTGTATGTAAATCGCGGTGTGCAGTGCAGAACGGAACAGATTTTTATCGGTCCTTCGACAGAACATCTGCTTGAGCAGGTACTTTATCTTTTGGGTTACCCGAAAATCACGCTGGAAGATCCCGGATACCCGACAGTAAAGAATGTACTCGAAAGGCTGAACATACCTTACGACACAGCACCGGTGGAACGGGACGGGATTAATGTTGAGAAGGTTAAAGAGCTGAATAACAAGCTGACGCATATTACTCCGTCACACCAGTTTCCAAGCGGCGCGGTGATGTCTTTAAATAAGCGGATTAAACTGCTGAATGCAGTAAGTGAACGAGACAGTTATTTAATAGAAGATGATTATGACAGTGAATTCCGTTATACGGGACGCCCGCTGTCTTCACTGCAGGGGCTGGATCAAAATGACCGGACGATATATATGAATACATTTTCGAAATCAATATACCCCTCTTTAAGAATAGCAGTGATGATACTGCCGCCGGAACTGGCGGAAAAATATTATAAGAGCGGATTGTCATGCAATGTGTCGAGGCAGATGCAGCATATTGTCGCGCGCTTTATCAGCGGAGGATATCTAGTCAGGCACATAAACCGGGTCCGTAAATTCTATGGGGAAAAAATGAGGAGGATCGTTTTAGAACTAAAAAAACATCATCCTGAAGTTGAAGTCAGCGGAGAACACACCGGCATGCACTTTGTTCTCAGGCTGCCTGGTGCAGACCTTCGTAATGAGGCGGAAAAACATAAAATTACCTGCATGTCTGCCTATTCATCAGCTGAAAACTTTAACGACAGGGTGCTGGTGGGAATAGGCGGAAAAAGCACAGAGGAGATTGTTGAGATTCTGGATGAATTTCTGGGAGAAGATTAAATACGGGAGTCTGGGATAGACATGAAACTCTGTCATGCCAATCCCAACTCCTGAAACTCTAGCTTTTTTAATAAAAGATAGAAACCCCCGGTGCTCTACCAGGGGTCTGTTCAAAAATATTATTTCACCGTCGATGTTACCTGATGCACCCAGCCGTACTTGTCTTCAAGTTCACATGTCTGGATACCTGTCAGCTTGTCGTACAGTTTCTGTGTCACTTCACCAATTTCATTGCCGTTAATTCTGTAATCCGTGCCGTGAATATTCATAATGCCGACAGGAGCGATTACAGCTGCCGTACCTGCACCGAATACCTCAGTGACAGAGCCATCTTTGATCCCTTCTTCAATATCTTTAATATGAATGCGTTCTTCATTTACTGTATAGTCCATACCTCTTGCGAGTTCAATCAGTGATTTTCTAGTAATACCCGGTAAAATTGAACCATTCAATTCAGGGGTAACCAGTTCGCCGTTTCTGACAAAGAATATATTCATGCTGCCGACTTCTTCAACATATTCCTGATGTACACCGTCGAGCCATAATACCTGTTCGTAGCCAAGATCAGCAGCTTTTTGCTGAGCGTGAAGGCTCGCAGCGTAGTTACCGCCGAATTTTACTTCACCCACACCGCCGCGTACTGCACGTACATAGCTGTCTTCAACGAAAATACTCGTCGGGTTCAGCTGGGCACCGTAATAACCTGCTACAGGTGAAAGCACAATCAGCATCTTATAATTTTTAGCCGGACGCACACCGAGATAAGGTTCATTAGCGAATACAAACGGGCGGACATATAATGCCTGGCCTTCGCCGTCCGGCACCCAGTCGTGTTCCAGTTTCAGAAGTTCAGTTAAGGCACGAAGTGCAAATTCTTCATCGATTTTCGGCATCGACAGACGTTCAAGCGAACGGTTTAGCCTTTTAAAGTTTTCCGCGGGTCTGAACAAAGTTACGTCACCATCTACATTATATGCTTTCAGTCCCTCAAATACGGTTTGTCCGTAATGAAGTGCCTGTGCGCTTGGTGATACTTCGATAGGTGCGTACGGAATAATAGACGCATCATGCCAGCCGAGTTCAGCTGAATAGTCCATTGAAAACATATGGTCTGTAAAGTAACTGCCGAAAGGAATACCCGCCACTTCAGGTTTTTCTTTTAAGGTACGTGCTTTAGTTATTTGAAGTTGCTGTGTCATATATTGGGTCCCCCTATATCATCTCTATGGAATTTGAAAATTGTTATCATTGTATCAGCTGGAGATGTAAAAGGCAATATATTATCAGATAATTTTGAATTAATGTTAAATTTATAATTCATACTAAAGTAATATGTAATTTTCGGCAGATAAGATGTAGAATGAGTGTATACATGAAAAATTAATTTATCAGCAGAGGATAGGAGAATTTATTATGACTAAAAATATATTCGATAAAGTTCAATTATCATCCGGACAAACATTTGAAAATCGCCTGGTTATGGCACCGATGACGACTCAATGTTCATTTCATGACGGTTCGGTTACTGATGAATTGATTCAATATTACTCCCGCCGTGCCGGAGGGCCGGCAGCAGTAATCGTGGAAAGCACTTTTATCGACAATTACGGGCGAGCATTCGAAGGGGCGCTCGGCGCTGATTCAGACGATAAAATCCCCGGCTTGAAGAAACTCGCAGAAGGCATTAAAAGCAAAGGATCGAAAGCGATTATTCAGCTGTATCATGCAGGACGCATGGGCACACCGGAATTAAACATGGGACGCCAGCCGATTTCAGCGAGCAGTATCGCAGCGCTGAGAGATAATGCTGTAGAGCCGAGAACACTGGAAATTGAAGAAATCGAAGAGGTTATTCAACTGTTTGCAGATGCTGCACGCCGTGCAATCGAAGCGGGATTCGACGGTGTTGAACTGCACGGGGCAAATACATACCTGCTGCAGCAATTTTACTCGCCGCATTCAAACAGACGCGAGGATGAGTGGGGCGGCACGAGGGAAAACAGACTTCGTTTCCCGAGACGTGTCATAGAGAAAGTACGTGCTGCAGCGGATGAACTGAATAAACCGGACTTTATTATCGGCTACCGTTTCTCTCCGGAAGAACTGGAAGAACCGGGCATTAACTTTGAAGATACGATGTATCTCCTGAATCACCTGGCAGATTATTCGATTGATTATTTCCACTTCAGTATTAATAACTGGCAGCGGACATCGATTATCGATACGGAAGATGAACAGCTGCTTTTAGAAAAATATCTGGATAAGGCGGGCGACAAACTTAAAGAAATTCCGATAATGGGGGCCGGGGGTATAAAATCTGCTGAAGATGCAGAGGAAGCAATCGGCAGCGGTTTTGATTTAATGAGCGTCGGCAAAGCGCATTTAATCAATCCTGATTTTGTTAATCAGTTAAAAAATAATGAATTGCCGAATACATTTTTAATTGATGGCGATGATGAGAAATTAATGATTCCAGCACCGCTGTGGAATATACTCGGTTTTTTAAAAGAGAATAAAAAATAATATTAAAGAGTAATATTATCTGATTATTTGCAAACCTTTGTATGGAATTTACAAAGGTTTGTTTTTATTTTACCCCGAGTGTAGTAAACTCTTTTTATAAGCCGGCGTGAAAAGGCTTACTTATTAAAAAAAGGGGTGTCAGCTTTTGGAAAATGAAAGAAAGAAAAAAGGAATAGGTCAGTCCTTTTTGGATGCTATTGAGAAGCTGGGTAATAAACTCCCGGATCCTATAGTGTTATTCATGATGATTGCCGGTTTAATACTCGTCGCTTCATGGATTGCCGGTATGCTCGGCGTATCGGTTGAGAACCCGGCTGACGGGGAAACGATTGAAGCTGTAAACTTATTATCCGGCGACGGCATAGCAATGATACTTACCGAAGCGATAAACAACTTTGGAGCATTCCCGCCGCTTGCAATGGTGCTGGTCGTTATGATTGGTATCGGTATCGCAGAAAAAACAGGATATTTTGAAGCGTTAATGAAACGCTCTTTAGAAATCACACCGACATTTTTAATTATTCCAATGGTGATTTTCGTAGGGATTATCAGTAATGTTGCAGGTGATGCCGGTCCGGTAATTCTTCCGCCGATTGCGGCGATGATCTTTATCCGTCTCGGATTAAATCCGATCGGCGGTATATTTATGGCATATGCAGCGACAAACGGTGCATTTGCTGCAAACTTCATACTCGGTATGACAGATGCGCTGGCAGTGGCATTCACTGAACCTGCGGCCCAGCTCGTCAATCCGGATTATACAGGAAACATAGCAATGAACTACTATTTCATTGCGGTATCAGCAATATTCCTTATGGTAATCATTTACTTTGTTGCGAAGAAAATTTCGATTCCGCGCCTCGGCAAATACGACGGACCATCTGTGGATGAGGAGCCTCTATCCAAAAAAGAGAAAACATCCTTAATGTGGGCGAATATATCTGCCCTTGTTGTTCTTGTTATTATTGCAGTTGCCACACTGCTGCCTGACGGTATTTTAAGAAATGCTGAAACAGGTTCAATACTCCAGGAATCACCGCTGATGGATTCAGCAGTATTTCTGATTACGATATTGTTCTTTGTGCCGGGTCTCGTATTCGGGATGCTTATGAAAAATATTGACGGCACCAAAGGTTTTGCAAAAATGCTCGGAGATTCTATGGGAACAATGGGACAGTACATAGTACTCGTGTTCTTTGCAGCACAGATGCTCGCCTACTTCGACTGGAGTAATCTCGGGCCGATTCTCGCTGTAGGCGGTTCAGACCTGCTCGAGACGATTAATCTGACAGGTATTCCGCTGTTTATCGGTTTTATTCTTGTCGTAGCCCTAATAAACCTGCTGATTGGTTCAGCGAGTGCCAAATGGGCGATCCTTGCACCGGTTTTCATTCCGATGTTTATGTTCCTGGGATATGATCCGGCATTTACGCAGATGCTTTACAGAATCGGTGACTCGGTAACGAATCCGATTGCACCGATGATGCCGTTCCTGCCGCTGATTATTATGTATGCGCAGCGTTACCAGAAAGATATTAAACTCGGTACTGTAATCGCGAACCTGCTGCCGTATTCAATTGCGCTTTTGATTGCCTGGTCAATCTTCATTATTATCTGGTTCCTGATCGGTCTGCCTGTCGGTCCGAACGGTCCAATCTATTTACCGGAATAAATTAGTGAAATACTATATTTAAATTGTTTGAAGACTTCGACAACTAAAGAAGGCTTATGATTATAAAACAGGGAGATGAACAGTTTTATGCTAGATGATGCAATTAAACAAGTTGAACCGAAAGTGATTGAGTGGCGCCGGGCTATGCATCAGCATCCGGAACTCTCATTTGAAGAGTACTGGACGAGCGATTATATCGAAAAAGCTCTACAGGAAATGAATGGTATTGAAATCAGCCGTCCGACTGAAACGAGTGTGCTCGGGATTATTAAAGGAGACCATCCGGGACGTAAGGTTGGACTCAGAGGAGATATCGACGCATTGCCGATTCAGGAAGACCGTGATGATTTGGATTTTGTATCTGAAATAGACGGCAAGATGCATGCGTGCGGACACGATTCTCATGCGGCCATGCTCCTTGGTGCTGCAAAAGTGCTCGCGGATAATAAGGATAAAATTCACGGGGAAATTTATCTTATATTCCAGCATGCAGAAGAATTGCCGCCGGGCGGTGCGCGCGAAATGGTGGCGACAGGTCTTTTTGATGATCTAGATGTAGTGTTTGCGCAGCATATTATGACGTCTAAACCGCTCGGTGAAATTCATATTAAATCTGGTGCTGTAACAGCGAACTCGGATCAGTTTGAACTGACAATCAACGGCCAGGGCGGTCATGCTTCCCAGCCGGAAAGTTCAGTTGACCCGCTTCTTCTCGGTTCGCGTATCGTGACACAGGTACAGGACATTGTATCCCGCATCGCCGGACCGCTTGATAACTTAGTAATATCTGTTACAAACTTTAATGCGGGAACGGGCGCTAAAAACGTTATTCCGCACACTGCTGAAATCAGCGGCAGTGTCCGTTCAGCAAGTGCTGAAATCAGAGAACTTGCACATGAAAAAATTGAAGCGGTTGTGAAAGCGAATTGTGAGATTTACGGTGCGACCTACGATTTAAATTATAAATACGGATACAGTGCAGTAATGAACGATGAAGCTGAAACAGCACGTGTCAGAACGACATTAAATGAAGTATTTGGTGGAGACAGAGTAATCGAACAGGAAATGATGATGGGCGGGGAAGATTTCGGTGCCTTTACCGAGAACCTGCCGGGGGTATATATTCTGCTCGGTACTTATAATGAAGCGAAAGATTATGTTTATCCGCATCACCATCCTAAATTTGCAATTGATGAAGATGCATTTATCGACGGTGTCCGCGCGCATGTCAACGTTGCGCTCGGTCTCGGACAGTAAAATATAAAAATTGCCGGTCATCGCGACCGGCAATTTTTATATTTGACATATACCCCCTAAGGGTATATTATAAAGATAATGAAATATTGAAAAGAGAGAGGTGCAAATGATGGAAGAAGTAAAACATATGTCCCGCCCTCGGCCGGATGATGAGAAACAGAAAATATTAAACCGGCTGAAGCGTGTTGAAGGACAGGTCCGGGGTATTCAGACAATGGTGGAAGAAGACCGTTACTGTGTCGATATTCTTGTGCAGATCAGCGCCATCCAGAGCGCTTTAAAAAATACAGGTCTTACAATAACAGAACGTCATATGAAACATTGTGTCACCGACGCGATAAATTCGGGTGACGGCGATGATTCAATCGAAGAGTTAATGGCTGTACTGAAACAATTTTCAAAATAAGAGAAAGGAGGAAGTGTTATGGCAGAAAAAGAACATATTAATTTAAATATCAGCGGCATGACATGTGCCGCCTGTTCAAACAGAATCGAAAAAGTATTGAATAAAATGGACGGCGTCGATGCAAATGTAAATCTGACAACGGAAAAGGCAAGTGTCGATTACAGCAAAGACAAAACGTCGGTTGAAGATATCACTAAACGCATTGAAGACATTGGCTACGGCGTATTGTATGAAAAAAGCGAGTTGGATATTACAGGCATGACGTGTGCTGCATGTTCGAGCAGAATCGAAAAAGTGCTGAATAAAACAGACGGTGTAAAAGCGGCAACGGTTAATCTGACAACTGAAAATGCGACGGTTGAATATAATCCGGGTGTTACTGATGAACGCGCAATTATCGATCGTATCAGCAAGCTCGGCTACAGTGCGGAACCGAAAAAATCAGCAGAAGATAAAGTTTCGCATAAGGATTCAGAGCTTAAAAAAATGAAGTGGAAAGTGATTGTTGCTGCGATTTTATCACTGCCGTTATTAGTTACCATGCTCGATCACCTGTTTGGTATGAGCTTGCCGGCGATATTTATGAACCCCTGGTTCCAGCTGGCTTTTGCTACTCCCGTCCAGTTTATACTGGGCTGGCAGTTCTATGTCGGGGCTTATAAAAACTTAAAAAACTTTACGGCGAATATGGACGTACTCGTCGTTATGGGGACAACTGCCGCCTTCGGTTTCAGTTTATACCAGACATATTTATGGATGACAGGCGCAGTCGAACATCCACACCTGTACTTTGAAGCCAGCGCCATTATAATTACGCTGATTTTATTCGGTAAATATCTGGAAACAAGAGCGAAATCCCAGACGACCGGCGCGATTTCAAAACTGCTCGATATGCAGGCAAAAGAAGCGCGTGTTGTACGTGATGGAAAAGAACTTATGATTCCTGTGGAAGATGTAAAAGTCGATGAAGTGCTCATCGTTAAACCCGGTGAGAAATTCCCGCTTGACGGTGAACTTATCCACGGGCGTACATCAGTCGACGAATCGATGCTGACCGGCGAATCTATTCCGGTGGAAAAAGAAACCGGCGATTCGGTTATCGGAGCAACGATGAATCAGAACGGTACAGTGAATATAAAAGTAACGAAAACAGGAAAAGATACAGCTCTTGCGGGTATTATTAAAGTTGTTGAAGAGGCGCAGGGAAATAAGGCGCCGATTCAGCGGATGGCGGATATTATTTCAGGCTATTTCGTGCCGATAGTCATTGTCATTGCTATTGTGACATTTATCGTGTGGTATTTCTTTGCTTCACCGGGCAATGTCGAACCTGCGCTCGTAGCCGCAATATCCGTGCTGGTTATTGCTTGTCCGTGTGCTCTTGGGCTTGCAACACCGACATCAATTATGGTCGGTACAGGTAAAGGTGCCGAAAACGGTATTCTGTACAAAGGCGGCGAACATCTGGAAAAAACACATAAAGTTGATGTCATTGTACTTGATAAAACCGGCACAATTACGAATGGTACACCTGAAGTGACCGATTTTTCAGGTGATAATGATACACTGCACCTTCTTGCGAGCGCAGAAAGAGGGTCGGAACACCCTCTGGCATCGGCAATTACCGCTTATGCAGCTGAGAAAAATATCGAACTGTCAGAAGCTGAAGAATTTTCTGCTATACCCGGTCACGGTATTGAAGCAGTTATTGAAGGCAGAAAAGTTCTTGTCGGTACCCGTAAATTGATGACCGGGGAAAATATTGATATTTCTGCGGCAGAAGAAGACATGCAGCAGTTTGAATACGAAGGCAAGACAGCAATGATGGTTGCTGTCGACGGCAAACTTGCCGGCACTGTTGCAGTGCTCGATACGGTAAAAGCAACAGCGAAACAGGCGGTCAGCGAACTGCACGATCAGGGGCTTGAAGTAATCATGCTGACCGGGGACAATATCAGAACCGCGGAAGCAATTGCACGCGAAGTGAACATCGATCAGGTTATCGCGGAAGTGCTCCCGGAAGAGAAAGCTGATAAAATCCGGGAAATTCAAAAGACGGGCAAAGTTACCGCTATGGTCGGTGACGGTGTAAATGATGCGCCGGCACTTGCCCTCGCAGATATCGGGATCGCAATGGGAACAGGAACAGAAGTTGCGATTGAAGCGGCGGATCTGACAATTTTAGGTGAAGATCTGACGCTGATTCCAAGAGCTATTAATTTGAGCCGCAAAACAATTAAAAATATTAAACAGAACTTATTCTGGGCATTTGCCTATAATACGCTCGGCATCCCGATTGCAGCACTCGGATTTTTAGCACCCTGGGTTGCAGGTGCTGCAATGGCATTCAGTTCTGTCAGTGTGGTAGCCAACGCTTTACGTTTAAAACGTGTTAAAATATAGGTATATAAGAATATAAATTAAATTATAGATGGAGGATGAATATTATGGCTAAAACAGTAATTGAAGTAGAAGGCATGACTTGCGGTCACTGCAAATCATCAGTAGAAGGTGCACTGCACAATCTGGAAGGTGTATCGACGGCGGAGGTCAGTCTGGAAGATAACAATGTCACTGTGGAATACAATGATACGGTGGTCGACCGCGGGAAAATGACGGAAGCGATTGAAGATCAGGGGTACGATGTACAATAATATAAAAGAAGGGGAACCGGCCGAATGTGAAGCGGCCGGTTCTTTGTTTGTGTAAATTTAAATAAGATAATGATAGAATAACTTATAAGATTATTAAGTATAAGGAGGACATCGCACTTGATATTTGTGATTATATTTTTACTGTTTATGTCGCTGTTCTTTTCTGGCAGTGAAACTGCATTAACTGCAGTGAATAAAATAAAATTACAGTCGAAAGCAGCCGGCGGGGATCAGAGAGCCCAAAAGCTGTATAATCTGGTGAGTAAACCGAGCCAGTTTATAACAACCATACTGATTGGTAATAATATCGCTAACTTAATTGCGCCTGTGCTGGTAACAGCAATGGCAATTGATTACGGCTGGAGCGTCACGATTGCGTCAGTTGTGCTCACGGTGTCAATTATTGTATTTGCAGAGGTTATTCCAAAATCGATTGCTGCGGCATTTCCTGAACGTGTGTCGTATCTGGTCAGACCGGTAATCGCCTTTTTAAATGTTGTCTTTTATCCATTAACTTTCATCTTAAACGCAATGACCGATTTGATTACACGCTTTCTGTCAAAAGGCTCGCAGCCGTCCTGGACAGTTTCTCGGGAAGAAATTGTTAATCTTGTGCAGATTGCGGATACGGAAGGTGCTATCCAAGGTGTAGAATCGCAGCGGCTCAAAGGTATTTTAGATTTCAGGGATTTGAATGTCAAAGATGTTATGACAACACCGCGTACGGAAATGGTTGCCGTGCATATCAGCGACAGCTATGAATCGGTGCGGGACAGAATTATCGATGAGATGCATACGAGATATCCGGTATACGATGAGGATCTCGATAACATTGTCGGTGTTTTCCATTCGAAATATCTGCTGCAGTGGTCACTTAATCCAGACCAGCCGCTGATGAACTTTTGTGACAGCGAACCGCTGACAGTAAGAGAGTTCCAGAATATCGAGGATGTGTTGCGCCGCATGAGCAAGCAGCGCCGTCATCTAGCTATCGTTCTCGATGAGTACGGCGGTACAGAAGGCGTCTTGACCCACGAAGATATAATTGAAACGATGCTTGGTTTTGAAATTGAAGACGAGACTGATCTTAAAAACGACTCGGTTGTCCGTGCCTTTAGCGAAAACAAAATTCTCTGCGATGGAAAAATTACGCTTCATCGTCTGAATCAACTTTTTGATACGGATATCCCTGAGGAAGAAGATACTTTATCCGGCTTTCTGCTGTCGGTCTTCGAAGAAGTACCGGCGGTTAATGATATTACGCATCTCGGCAATCTTGAATTTAAAATAATAGAGATGGAAGAGCGTATGATCCGGCTCGTAAAAATTACAAAATTAGATGCCGGACTGATGCAGGGAGAATGAGACGTGAAAAATGAAAATATTAAGTAAAATAAAACTGAGTCAGTTAATTTTCGGCTTTATAATTGCCTCGGCCCGTTTTCTATGGACTGAAGATAAACATATTGTCACGACATATTATAAGTACAGTTCAAAAAAAATTCCAAAAAGTTTTGACGGTTATAAGATTGTCCAGGTATCCGACTTTCACAATGCTTATTTTGGGCGGCGTTCGAAACATCTGCTTAAAGCTGTTAAAGAGGCTAATCCCGATATAATCGTTATTACGGGTGATGTTGTAGACCGCCGGACTCCGTACTTAAAACGCGCAGCGGTTTTAATCGAAAAAATTACTCAAATACAAAAGACATTTTATGTAACAGGGAATCATGAAGCCCACTACAGACATTTTAATAAGCTGTATGATGTAATCGGCAAATCCCGAGTTCGTAATATTACGAAGCGCAGCGCAGAACTTGAACGGGATGGTGAGAAAATTAATATTGCCGGCATTAATGATGTCTGGTTTTTTGGGGACGAGACAAACCCGAAAACGTACCGGGATTTTAAAAATGAACTTGCAGCTAAAGCTCGGGAGCTGCCTCACGATTTTACAATACTGCTTGCGCACCGGCCGGAACTGCTGCCGGTGTACAGTGCAAATGATGTTGACCTTGTGTTTTGCGGTCATGCGCACGGCGGTCAGATCCGCCTGCCTGTAGTTAAAGGGCTGTATGCACCGCATCAGGGTGTGAATCCGAAATATACAGAAGGCATGCACGAGCAAAACGGTACAACGATGGTGGTGAGCCGAGGTCTCGGCAACAGCCGTTTCCCATTCAGAGTATTTAACCATCCGGAAGTTGTCGCAGTTGAATTGAGGTCTGAAGCATGAATGAATTAATATCATATATTTTAGTCGTAACAGTGCTGACGGTAATGCCGGGCGCAGATTCAATGATTGTAATGAAAAACACACTGGTATATCAAAAATCGGCAGGGCGTATGACGGTGTTTGGAATATTAGCGGGACACTTTTTGTGGATTGTAGTATCGATTCTCGGGCTTGCCGTTATTATTACGAATTCCCCGCTCTTGTTTAATATTGTTAAGTATATGGGAGCCGCGTATTTAATTTACATCGGTGTGAAAAGCTTTATGGCGAAAACACTTGTATCAGCATCATCACTGGATAATGCTGAAGATGAAGAAACAAAATCGAACGGTCTCCGTTCATCTTATATGAACGGTTTTATAAGCAATATACTGAATCCCAAAGTACTCATATTTTATATTACAATTCTGCCCCAATTCGTTGTGCAGAATTCAGAAGTAACCGAGGTTTTTCAATTAATAATTTTAGCCGGTATTATGCTGGTTATTTCGATGAGCTGGTTTCTGCTCGTCGTTGAAACTGTCAATTATATGAAGCGCTGGCTGCACAAACCGGGCTTTCAGAGTATGCTCGGCAAAGGTGCGGGAATCATCATTATTCTATTTGGAATCCGGACAGCCTTGTCCTAGAGAAACTCGTCCATATCAAAAAAGCACTGCCGTCTAAATTCAGGCGGCAGTGCTTTTTGCATATTAATTTAAGAGTTACAGTCGTTTAAATACCGGGTCAGCAGCTGGGTGTATAAATCGATGAAGGTCAGATAAGTATCCTTATCAACATATTCATCAACCTGGTGGGCCTGGCCGGTTTTTCCGGGTCCGTACATAACAAAGGAGAAATTTTCGTCTTTATCTTTCATTAAATAGGAAGCATCTGTCGTTGCGGTTGAAGATGTTAAAGGTAAATCTCTGTTGAAGTACTGGTCTCCAAGTGACTTAGCGAGTTTGATAAATTCATTGTCGCCGGCAGTATATACCGGGTCACGGTTTACATAAGGATTAACGGTGATATCTCCTTTACTTTCTTTTTCGACTTTATCTTTTACGCTGTTAAACAGCGCTTCGAATTTTTTATTATCGAAAGAAGGAATGGTCCGCATGTTAAATAAGGATTCCGCATATTCTGGAATGGAGTTTACCTGGTCACCGCCGCTGACGACTGTTGAATTCATCGTAGGTGTGCCAAGCAAGTCATCTTTCTCATTAACTTTAGCGTATTCGGCGTTTAAATAATGTATAAAGTCTACCAGCGGATTAATGGCGTTAAATCCTAATTCCGGCATTGAACTGTGCGCAGATTTACCTTTTGAAGCAACCTGTATATCCATAGTGCCTTTATGTGTATAAACGATACCATCCTCGGAAGGTTCAGCGATAAGCAGGGCATCTGCATCGTCCATGTAGCCTCTCTCATGGAGTAAAGCAGCGCCATTACTTGTTACTTCTTCGCCGGCAGTCGCCATAAACCGGATGGTACCCTGTTTGAGAGTCCCGGATGTTTTGATTTCAATTAAACTGATTGCTAAAGCTGCAAGACCGGATTTCATATCAGCAGAGCCGCGGCCGTGCAATCGCCCCTGGTTATCTTCTGTCAGCTTAAATGGATCGTAATTCCAAAGAGCAGTGTTACCGGTTGTGACGACATCCATATGTCCTGAAACTGCGACGACAGGTTTGCCGCTCCCGATTTCTGCAATTAAATTAGCACGGCTGGCTTCACCGTTTAATTTAAGGACTTCCGAGTCTATATCATATTTTTTAAATAACTTTTGAAAGTATTGTGCCACATCAAGCTCTTTCTCATTTACTGATTGTATTTCAATAATGTCAGATAATATTTTTACACGTTCTTCATTTGATAGAACTGCCATAATGAACACTCCCTTTTTAATATAAAAAGAAATACCTTATACTTTACCACTTCATTTAATTTTCAAAACATTGAAGAGATGCCTCCAAAATCAAAAAAACACTTCCACCGCAAATGTATTCGGCGAAAGTGTTTTTTTATTATTTAAAGATGAATACTTTAGTTATGCATAATCATATCGAGTGTATCGTCTTCTGTAATTGTTTCTGTTTTAACTAAGTACTGTTCCATTTTGCCGAAATCAACTTCTGCTCCGATGCCGGGCTTCTCGCTGACTTTAACAACACCATTCTCTGCGACAACTTCCGGTGTAATGATATCTTCAAACCAGTATCTTGAAGAAGAGGCTGTATCGCCCGGCAGAGTGAAATTGCTTAACGTTGTAATTGCCACGTTGTGCAGACGACCCACACCGGCTTCCAGCATGCCGCCGCACCATAATGGAATGTTATGCTTTTCTGCAAGGTCATGAATTTTTATCGACTGGGTAATACCTCCGACACGGCCGACCTTAACATTGATGATTTCACAGCTGCCGAGCTCAATTGCTGCAGCAGCAGATTCATATGAATCGATACTTTCATCGAGACAGACAGGTGTTTTAATTTGTTTCTGAAGTTTCGCGTGATCGATTATATCACCTGCCATTAAAGGCTGTTCAATCATCATCAGATTAAACTCATCCAGAGCTTTCAGAATATCGATATCATCCAGCGTATATGCCGAGTTTGCATCGACCATCAGCGGAATCTCCGGATAAACCTCGCGGATTTTGCGGACCATTTCAACATCGCGGCCGGGTTTGATTTTAACTTTAATGCGTTTATAACCTTCTTCAACTTTTTCGCCGATACGTTCAAGGAGCAGTTCGTCAGTATCTTCGAGACCAAGTGATACCCCGACATCGACTTCTTTTTTAGTCCCGCCCATAGCTTCGGCTAAAGTGATGCCTTTTTTCTTAGCATACAAATCCCAGACAGCACCTTCAATTGAAGCTTTTGCCATATTGTTACGTTTGAACGGTTTATAAATTTCCCATACTTCGTCAGGATGTGAAATTTCTTTATTAATAACGAGCGGACCGAAATACTTCTTCAAAGCGATGAGTGTCGCATCCATGAATTCCTCGGAATAAAGCGGGTCTTCACCGGAAACACATTCGCCAAAACCGCTCAGACCGTCTTCGTCAATTGCTTCCACAATAGTAACAAAGCGCTTCTGCTGTGTACCAAATGATGTTGTGAACGGGTTTTTCATAGTCATTAAGAGCTGGTGCAGTTTAATTTCTTTGATCTTCATTTTATAGCCTCCGTAAATTTTATACCGGTCCCCAGTTAATTGCTACGAGGACGATTAAATATATTATACCTAAAACATACCATATACCTACAAGCGGAAGCGCAAATTTCAGCCATTTTGTAAAAGGAATGCCCGCGATAGCGAGATTAGCCATCAATACACCGGACAGCGGTGTAATAATATTTGTGAATCCGTCACCCATAGAGTAGGCCTGGACAGCAATTTGCCGCGGGAATTCCATCAAGTCAGCAATCGGACCCATAATCGGCATAACAATTGCCGCCTGGCCGCTGCCGGATGACACCAGAAGGTTAAATAATCCGTTGCCGATAAACATAAGAACAGCACCTGTCGTACTCGAAAATGGATCGATTAAAGAAGCCATTCCGTTTACGACAGTATCCAGAATCATACCGTCTTCGAGTACAACTACTATGGAACGTGCCATACCGATAATCAAAGCACCGTATAATACTGAATTAGCACCTTTTATAAATTCCTGAATAGACTGATTGACACCGATTCGCGCAATAATCGTCGTCACAACCATAATAATTATAAAGACAGCGGCCATCTCAGTTAAGCTCCATGCTTCACCAAATGCACCAAACACACCTGCAACATATACAGTTATACCAAGTAATAGAGTGAGAAGAACCAGAATATGTGTCGTTGTCATTTCAGTTTTCCCAAGTTCTGTATCTCCATTGTCCTTTGGAAATGGTTCGCTGCCGAGAATACCGGCGTGCTGGTTCTTTTTAATCCGTCTCGAATACCAGATAACGTATATCATAGTGACAAGCAGTGTAATGATGAACATCACAGTACGTTCGGGTGCACCTGAAAAAAGAGGAACTCCTGCTATCTGCTGGGCAAAGCCGGTTGTCAGAGGATCGAGAATGGACATTGCAAAACCGGTATAAGCGCCTATGTATATAATTGAAACTCCGATAATAGCATCCATCTTCATAGATTTAGCTAGTATAATGCCTAGAGGAATAAAGGCGATTACTGCATTAACGACAATACCAAGGGTGCCGAAAACAGCGAAAATCAGCATAATCACTGCAATAAGAAGCCATTCCTTATTCTTAGTAATACTGATAACTTTCGACATCATCGCATCCATGGCTCCGGTCTTTTCAATTACACCAAAGACTCCGCCTATAATTAAGACGAGAAATATTAAATCCGAGGTGCTGGTTAAACCTGTAACTATAGAAGAGAAGATATCCATAATCCCCGCTGGATTTGAGTCGATAGTTTCATAAGTGCCCGGGACGATCGTATCTGGTCCGCTTTCTGAAGGTTCAGTTTCAAACTGACCCGCAGGAATAAGATAAGTAGCAATTGATGCGATAATTAAAAAGATAAACATTATCCCGTAAGCATCCGGGAATTGAAATTTCCTTTTCTTTTCCGGTTTATTTTTTTCGTGAGTCATCTAATCCCCCTAGGATTTCAAATATTCATACAATTCAAAGTATGATATATTAAACAGTATAATAAAATCAAAAGTTTTGAAAGAGGGATTTCATGATCGGTACAAAAATATCTGAAATATTCAATCACGTGCATACAAATGCGGAACTGAGCAATGAAGAGTATAAAACGACGGATTACATATATGAATTTTTAAAAACTGAAGGGTTTGAGCCTGTTAAATTTAAAAACATCACGGGTCTGTACTGTGATGTCGGAAACTGGAGCGGGGATTATCCGCTGATAGGTATCCGTGCGGATATCGATGCATTGTATCAGGAAGTAAACGGCAAGCTTCAGGCGAATCATTCGTGCGGCCACGATTCGCATATTGCCATGGTTATCGGTGCAATGCTTAGGATAAAAGATCACGAAGCTTTAAAAACACGCGGTGTCCGTTTTGTCTTCCAGCCTGCTGAAGAAGTGGGGACGGGTGCACTTGATGTATTAAAAGAGGGTGTCATTGAACCTCTTGATTATATGTTCGGCATTCATCTGCGTCCGATTGAAGAAGCAGCGGACGGGTATTTATCGCCGAGTATAGAACATGGTTCTGCAGGCTCATTTGAGTTTAAAATTGTCGGCAACGATGCCCATGGTGCCCGCCCGCATTTAAACGACAATGCGATTGAAGTCGGTGCGGATATCGTCAATATGCTGTCAAAAATTCATATTAATCCGATGGTGCCTTCTAGCGCGAAAATGACGAAATTCATGGCAGGGTCGAAATCGCTGAATATTATTCCGGGTTCTGCGGAGTGCGGCATTGATGTCCGGGCACAGACAAACGAAGCGATGAAGGAACTGAAAGCCGGTGTGCGTAATATTTTAAGCAGCATCGAAGAACTCTACGATGTGAAAATCGAAGATCTTGAAGAGTCGAGCATCGTTGCAAGTGAAAGTAATGAAGATGCGATTGCAGTATTCCGCTCGGCGATTATCGATACAGTGGGTGAAGAAAAGCTGCTGGAACCGATTGTTACGAGCGGCGGGGATGATTTCCATAATTACACGGTCCAGTATCCAGAACTGAAAGGTGCTATGCTCGGGCTAGGCTGTGATTTGACTCCGGGACTGCATCATCCGTATATGACCTTCAACCGTGACCGGATGGAAACGGGAGCAGATGTTCTCTTTCAGACAATTTTAAATGTGCCTGCTGAATAAAAATATGTTTAAACTCTTGAGCTAAGTGGAATAATACTGGTGTAAACAATATCGAAATTCTTGAAGGAGGATTTTATATATGTCAGCACCAAAAGATCCGAGAAATGAATTTTACACAGGTAATTATGATAAACAAAAACAGCCGTATCCCGGCGTTCAAAAAGAAATGGAACAAATTCCCGATTGCGGAGAAGAAACCTATAAAGGCACCGGACGTTTATCCGGCAGAAAAGCACTCGTAACAGGCGGCGATTCAGGTATCGGCCGCGGCGCAGCAATTGCGTTCGCCAAAGAAGGCGCGGATGTTGCAATTAACTATATGGAAGACGAACAGGCGGATGCCGAAGAAGTTAAAAAAGTCATCGAGGATGCGGGGCAGAAAGCTTATTTATTCCCGGGTGATTTACGTGATGAAAAATTTGCAAGACAGCTGATTCACGATGCAGCTGAATCGCTCGGCGGTCTGGATGCGCTTGTACTGAATGCTTCTATGCAGCAGGCAGTGGAAAAATTTGCAGATTATACAGCAGAACACCTTGAAACGACTTATAAAATTAATGTGGTCGCACCTGTACTGCAAATGCAGGAAGCGGAAAAAGTAATGCCTGAAGGTTCAAGCATTATTATTACGACTTCAATTCAGTCATTCTCGCCGTCAGCTCATATTGCTGATTATGCAATGACTAAAGCGGCACAGACGAACTTGATTAAATCACAGGCCCAGCACTTTATGGATAAAGGCATCCGTTTAAATGGTGTTGCACCAGGTCCAATCTGGACACCGATTCAAATCTCAGGTGGTCAGCTCCAAGAAGCGCTGCCTGAATTCGGACAGGATTCTTACCTTGGACGTGCCGGCCAGCCGGTGGAACTCGCAGCCACTTACGTACACCTTGCAAGTTCGGAATCAAGCTATACGACAGGACAGGTATACGGTGTAACAGGCGGACAGCCGATTAACTAATATAAGAAAAAAACCAAAACCTTAATCAAGGTTTTGGTTTTTTTGTGCTGTACGTATTTTGTGATGTGAGAGCGGGGCTCGTTGGTTAAGTAAACACTTTAGCCGGCCAAAGAAGAAAGCTCACTGACTGAGTAAACGATTTAGCCGGCCAAAGAAGAAAGCTCACTGGCTGAGTAAACAGTTTAGCCGGTCAAAGAAGAAAGCTCATTGTCTGAGTAAACAGTTTAGTCGGTCAAAGAAAATAGCACACGAATTCAGCAAGCATACTCTCTTTAAACAGCAGAACCCCGACCTTATGAAAAGTCCGGGGTTCTATTATTTAAATATCCCTGTTTAAATTCGGGTCGTTTGGATGCGAAGGGCGCGAGTGGTCATTATAATTATGTCCGGTACTTCCTGTTAAATCGTCTTCTCCATAAAGGCCGGTGCCGTCAAATTCATCTTTTAATTTTCGGCTGTAGAGGAAGAGAATAACAATGGCAGCAATCCCTGCAGTTACAACGTTCAAGAGCGCCAGCAGCACGCCGATGACCGGCTGCTTTACATATGCTGTAAAGATTCCGATGAATGCAATGGATTCCATCAGTAAGTACGTAATAACGAGGTCGCCGATTGAGAGCCCCATCATATACAGTACAAGTCCGGCAATCGCAAATGCGAGACCGATATGTTTCGGATCAAATGACCCTTTCTTTAAAATATTGCCGTCATAGCCTTGCCCGCCGATATAAAATGTTCCGAACGGGATGAAGGCGAGCCATGGCAGGTGATATGATTTAATTTCCGCCACTCTGAACAGGAAGTAACCCTGCAGCAGCCATTTCAGCAAGCCGATTATAAATATTACAAACAGTAAAAAAATCCCAAGCGCAGCTGCTCCGAAAAACAGTGCAATAAATTCCCAGCCCATATTCTCACATCCTTTATAAGTTATTTTCAGTATATCATTATCTCATCACAGACAAAATAAATAGGGGCTGGAAGACCAGCCCCTATTTATTTACCTGTGTGAATTGTATATTCTCCGATTCATCCGTTCCGCGTGACGGTAGGCATTAATAACACCGTACAGCCATACAATAGGAAAGGTAATGAATCCGATTAAAAGATACATAAGCAGACCGTTGATTGCCTGTATGATAATGAGCAGTATACCTTTAAATATCTGGCCGTTATATATCTGGCCGAGACCGGTAATGAAAAAGCTGAGAACAGCAGCTATTCCGGAATTTTTAATTCCTGGCATATGGTCAGCCTCTCTTTCTGTTTAATTTCGTATAGAACTTATACCCGTTTTTTCAAGCTTTGAAACGCGTTATCTGTCATCAAGACGGTCTTCGCGGGCCTTGCCGCCCGGCATTCTGAGCGGCCACCAGTTGCCGCGTTTCAATGTGACTATCATCGCCGGCACTAAGAGCGGCAGCACGACAAATGCATAGAACAGAAGTGCAAAAATAATAACGCTCGTTACCTGTACTAGTATCGCGATACCTGACGGATACAAGGCTGCGAATGTGCCTGTTAAAATAATTACCGCTGTAATAACGACAGTACCCATGCGGCGGATTGATGTTTCAATCGCATCGCGGATAGTACGGTATTTCACTTCTTCTCTGAAGCGGTCGATAATGAAAATAGAATAATCAATACCGAGAGCGACAAAAATAATTAAACTGAAGAACGGTACGGCCCAATTTAACTGATCAATACCGAACATTGACAGAATCCACTGGGATATCGTCATCGATGCAAAGTAAGTAATGAAAATCGAACCGATCATCATTACAGGCAGCACGAGTGATCTGAACAATACAGTCAGAATAATGAACAGCGTCACGATAAACAGAATGACAACATTTGTATAATCATCGCTCGTTACTGTATCGAGGTCTCTGTTCATGCTTGTCACACCAGAGAAATAAGCTTCTGTATCCGGACGGTCGAGGCGTGACAGCTCGCCGTGCACTGTTTCTTCAATATCATCTAGCACACCGATTGCTTCGTTGCTGTATGGATCCACTGCAAGAACGACGTTCATTTTAACAGCTTCGCCGTCAGCAAATGAGTATTGGTCGATGGCAGCTTCAAAATCGCTGTTTTCAAGCATTTCAGAAGGTATATTGATACCTGTCGCATCTACTGCTTCATTATTTTCAAACGAAGTCATTAAATCACTGATACCTGTTAAGCCTTCATTGATATCTTCAATACCCGATGACATTTCACCAAGACCCGCTGCGAGTTCTTCCATCTGTGCAGCAGCTTCTGCAGTCATCGTTTCCATTTGAGAATTTGCCTCTGAAACCCCTGCGGAAAGCTGATCCGCTCCCTGTGATAATTGCTGCAGCTGTTCAGCTGCTCCGGCTGTGTCTCCTGTTGCAGCAAGATACTGGCTGACACCGTCAATACCGTCGGAAATCTGATTGACGCCTGCTTCCAGTTCCGATAAATCGCCTCCGGCTGTGTCAGAGTCTGCCAGCTGTTCATTAATCTCGGACAAGCCAGCTGACATTTCAGTCAGTCCGTCCTGAATTTCAGCGAGTCCTGAATTTGCTTCACCAAGCTGGTATGACACGGTCAGTTCGTCCATCTTATCGCCTACCGGTCTCGTCAGCGTCTGCACTTCCGTCACACCGTCGAGATTGGACACGGCTTCGGCCGCTGATTCCAGACGGGATAAACCATCCTCTGTAACCAGATTTTCACCGTTTGTGAAGAGGACCTCCACAGGGAATGTTGAGCCTGCATCAAAACTGTCGCTGATTACATTAACTGCATGAACGGCAGAGTAGGAATCGTCAAGTTCGGATAATGAATCGTATTGAACATTATCATCGTAGAAATAAATTAAGGCAATAAGTACCGCAACGACTGAAAAAATAACGCGTGTAGGGTACTTAAGTGACAGCATGCCGAGCGGCGTCCAGATTTTACTTTCACCTGAACCCGACGTCTGTTTGCTCGGCCAGAAAATATATTTACCAAGCAGGGCCATCAGTGTCGGCAATACTGTAAATAGTGAGAGCAGCAGGGCGAGAATACCGATAGCTACGCCGACTGCCGAACGGTAAATTTCGAAGTTTGCAAAATAAAGAACACCAAACAGGATTGCTCCTGAAATCCCGCTGATAAATACTGTCTTACCGGCTGTTCTGAAAGTATTGATGACAGCTTCATGCTTATCGTGGTGCTCAAGTTCTTCTTTAAATCTGTTTAACAGCAGAATGACGTAATCCGTCCCGATACCGAATAATATTACGATAAGGAAACTCTGTGTCTGCGGGGACACCGGAAAATCAAACCACTGCACGAACCAGCCGACAAACGACTGACCGAGCAGATAGGCAATGCCCACTGCGATAAGCGGAACAAATGGCGTAACGACTGAACGGAACATCACAAGCAGTACGATAATGATAATCGCTACTGTAAATATTTCCGTCGTCCGGACACCTTCCATAGCATCTTCTTCAAGCGTGCGCTGAATCATCTCATTGGATGTTATTGAAATATCAGCGTCCGTGTTATTCAAACTTTCTATTTCATCGGCATTATTCAGAATCTCAGGTGCTTCACCTGTATATTCCAAAGGAATCATTATGACGCCGGAATCTTCATTGATGAAGTTTTCCTGCATATCCTCATTAAAAGTAAAAGGATTGATAACGTTATCCGTATAATCCAGACCTTCGAGTTCTTCTATATATGTTTCTATTTCTTCCTGATGTTCTGACGGCGCACTATCAAATTCAAGTACTGCCGACATCATTTCAATATCCTGATTGTGTTCCTCCAGGAACTGGCGGGCCTGTTCATTCGGCATATTATCAGGCAGCTGAACATCACCTTTCTCAGCAGCAAGCTGCGTTAAATTCGGTGAAATAATAAATGATACGACAGCAGCAATAATCATCAGCGCTGTAATCGGCCATTTAAAATTAAGCACGTGTTTCATCGTATAATCCTCCATCTATATTCATAATATTAACTATTGTGCGCGTTGCTTCCAGCAGCTTTTGTTTGTCTTTCTGGGGTATATCCTTCAGATGATCACCGATAACATACCGAATATGGCCGATGACTTCACCGAGCAGATTTTTTGCTTTTGGCGTGAGTGAAACCAGTTTCGAACGGTTATCGTTTGTCAGCTGATTTTTTTTCATATTGATTAGTTTTTTCGTGCTGAGTTTTCTGAGCGCGTGTGCAATGGAACTTTTATGTACGTTCAGCGCTGTGGAAAGTTCGGTGGGTGTGGCTTCATTATGAAGATAAAGATATTCAATAATGGCCATCTGTTCTTTCGATATATGCATTTTTCTGACCGATTCGGTTACTTCTGAAAATATATGAGCATAACCATAGCCGAAAATGACAGTCAGATTGTCGATTGTCTGGTCTTCTGCCGTCATTAAGAATGCCAGTCCTTTCTTTAATCTTATTTAACAAGCAGAAATAGTTTAACATGCACAACTAATTTCCGCAAAAGATAAAGTGTATTTTTTTATAACAAATGTATGTGTATAATCGAAGACGGGTATAAGTTTAAAAAAGGAGTGAAGTAAAGATATGTTTCAGTATGTTTCCTCATACAGAAGAAATGCCTCCGGCAATCATGGAAAAGTTATAGGTTTTACAATTTTACAGTCATTATTGTGTGTTGTGCTGCCATCGATTCTTATCTTCGGTGCAATGCTGCTGCCGCTGTTGCTGACGATGACAGATGTTAGAGGAGAAGCGGTCGGAGTTGCTACAGGACTGTGGATGCTCGTCATGTTCCTCGTGTATATTCTCGTCATGATTTTCGTGATCTATCCTATTTTTGTAGGGATATTAAGATACTTTGCGAGTGCCTACAAAGGAAAAGAATTCTCTTTTGGCGAAGCCTACAAAGTTTTTAAAAAAGGGAATTATTCCAAACTGATTAAAATTGCACTGCTCGTCTTTGTTTTATATTTTGTATTATCATTAATCATTGGTCTGATTGTTAATATTCTGATGACGGTTGTACTTATTCCGCTGATGCCGCTCGGCATGATGATGGAAGATCCAAATGCGGCGATGACCGGTGCATCAGTTGCCCTGATTATTACAGCGGTTGTGCTGATGTTTATCGTTACGATTATTGCGTACATTCCGTATATCATTCTGTACATTTACTTTGCGACAGTATTCATGGTATATATTGACGAACCTCATATTCCAACCGTGGATAAACTGAAAGTCGCCTGGGATATTGTCTTCCGTTCAGAAGCCAGCATGATCAAATTATTCTTCAGCAACCTGCTGCTGTACATTCTGGTGTTTGCTGTAATGTTTGTCATTATGATCGGACTCGGCTTAATCTCAGCATTTGTGACTAATTCTCCGGCAGTAATTTTAACGCTGTTTATCATCAGCGGTCTGCTGGCATTAATCGTTACCGTATGGATTTCATATCTGATTGTCGGTTCAATTGTGGCTTATTATTTTGCGGGCCGCGAATCTCTTGACCACATGAAAGACATAAGAGCACAGGAAGCTGCACCAGCTTATCAGCATGAAAATACAGATTTTGAGTAAGAATTTAAAGTTAAACCGCCGGATTTTGACGTGCTCCCCTTAAGTTGTACTTACTATTCAACTTAAGGGGAGTTTTTGTATGAAAAATAATAAACATAGTTTTGAATTTAAGTTAACAGTCGTAACAGATTATTTAAATGGCGAAGGTGGATT
>NZ_JADGLW010000011.1:0-66781 GCF_015235105.1 Jeotgalicoccus nanhaiensis | reverse complement strand
AGTACATTAATTATTATAATAAATATAGAATCAAGACAAAATTAAAAGGCATGTCTCCTGAACAATTCAGGAAACATACCTTGAAATCAGCCTAAATCCAAAAGTTCAACTTTTGGGTAGCACGTCATTTTTAAATCCGGCGGTTTTTATAATGGTTTAAATATTTGCATAATTCAATTTCGGAGTTAAGATATAATTTATACATAATAGAATTGTGGGTGAGTGAATGTCAGGGGAACAAAAAGGCATACTGTTTGTATCAGGTGCTTACATAATCTGGGGATTGCTCCCTGTTTACTGGCGTCAGATTGAGACGGTATCTCCTTATGAAATTATCGCACACCGTATATTCTGGTCCTTTATCTTTATGGTGCTGTACATACTTTTTACAGGCAGATGGCAATATTTAAAAACGAATTTAACGTTCATATTCAGCGACAGAAAAAAAGCCCTCAGTTTAGTTGCGGCGTCGATTATTATTTCTATCAACTGGCTGACGTATATCCTCGCTGTTAACCAGGGGCATATACTGGAAGCGGGACTCGGTTATTATATCAATCCGTTTGTCAGCATACTGCTCGCATTTTTTATTCTCAAGGAGCGGTTTTCAAAAGGCGAGTGGCTGGCGATTTTTATCGTGTCGCTCGGTGTTATTTATATGTCCCTTGGTGTGGGGCATATTCCATGGCTTGCTCTGACGCTGGCAGTGACTTTTGGAGTATACGGGCTGATCAAGAAAACAATTAATATCGACGCAACATATGCGCTGGCTGTGGAAACTGCAGTACTGGCTCCAATCGCGCTCCTGTATATACTGTATTTAAATGCTTCAGGTGTGAACACACTTGATTTCGGGCTTAACAGAGATACGATGTTTACGATGGGAACAGGTGTCGTCACAGCAATACCTCTCCTCCTATTCGCTCTTGGTGCTGTTAAGATTCCATTATCACTTACCGGGCTGCTCCAGTATATCGGTCCGACGCTCATGCTCTTTATCGGCATCTTCCTCTACGGGGAATCGTTTACAGCTACACATCAAATTGCCTACGGATTTATCTGGGCAGGGCTGATTCTTTACACGCTGCTGCGCTTTAAAGCATCGCGTCCGCGCCGTCCGAAGGGGAAAGTCAAGCTGACTGATGATTAGCTTATCGTTAGATATAAAGATTACTCCATGTTACTATTTAGAAAGATTTTAGTGTGAGGGGAATGAGTCATGCGATATTTAAAGAACTTTGGCTTATTGTTGGCAGTAACAGGTATTTTGGCAGCATGTCAGAATGCTGTTCCCGGAAGCGGCAGTGAAATTATCACTGAAGAAAAAAATGCCGTATCATCCGAAGAGGAAACCGCAGCTGAAATAGAAAATATAGATGAGCAGGAAATTGACGATGAGCAGTTAGCAGAAATTGTCGATAAAGCAAAAAAAATAGAGAGCTATAAAGCGGAATTGAATATGTCTGCGGCGCTCGACGGTATGGAACCGCGCGAACTGAATGCGGAAGTGCTGTTTATAAACAGTGAGCCCCCGCAGCTTCTGCTCCGTTCTTACGGCGAAGACCGGACTATTTCAAAAAACGGAAAAACTTATTTTAACAACGATACAGAATGGGTCGATGTCAGCGATTCGGTCGATGTGAATCTACTCTACAGTGTGACGTATGATAATGCCGTGGCATCTTTTGCAGAAATAGCGTCTCATATGGAAACAGAGAAGCATGATGATAAGATTAATTACATCTATCATGGCAGTAACGAGGAAATATATGAAACAATCGAGTCATTAGTGCAGGTTAATTTTGGAGAAATGCATGTTGAGAACGTAAATTCAACAGTGGAGGTCACTGTTGATGAAGAAAGTAAGCGGATCGAGGAAATAAACTTTGAATCAGATGGCACAGATACGCATGGTACATTTGAACTCGAGGGTGCAGCAACATTCGATGAATTTAATGAAGTGGACGAAATAGAAATTCCGGTAACGGAATAACTGTATATAAGAAGCGCGTCTGTCTCTTTCGAGAGACGGACGTTTTTCTATTTGGAGGAAGATTCTGGGGTTTGCATGACTGGGTGTCATATGTATCCGCGGACTCCAGGGTTTTCATGATCGTGTGTCATATGTATCCGCGGCTCTCAGAGTTTGCAGGAAAGAGCTTTTAACAAAAAAAGTGCAGCCCTGAACAAGGCTGCAAAGTTTATAAAATTAATTCAGCGGATGAAGCCGCATTTCAATAAAGTCGCGATTTTCTTCAAGGAAAGGCGGTAATGATAAGTGCTCTCCTAAAGTTTCAAGCGGTTCATCAATAGTGAATCCGGGTGAATCCGTTGAAATTTCGACTGTGATATTGCCGACGGCACTAATATACAATGCTTTAAAGTAGTGACGGTCGACAATGCCGGAATTTCGCCATTTTTCTGCCGTGGCCTGCTCCAGAATTTCTGCCAGAGCGGTCTCATCTTTAACGCGAAGCGCAAAGTGGTGAACACTGCCGTAGCCTTGTTTTTCAACATTCGTTGTACGCGATTCAACTACAAATACAGAGTCCTGGCCGAAGCGTACGCGGGCCTGTTCAGCATCATCAATATCCCCGTCATATTCACCGCCGAGCATTTGTAAAAACTGAACCATCGGTTTTAAATACTGGACGGTCAGTTCGACACCAAATATGCCGGTAATTGCATATTCTTCGGGAATATTTCCGCCTCCGGCGTATGGCTCAGAGTCGTGGTAGCCGGGATCGGCGAGAAGCGCAAAACGCTGACCTTCTTCGTCTGAGAACTTCATCATCGTTTCTCCGAAGTAATCGGTGATACCTTCGTGATAAACACCCTGTTCTTCCATGCGCTCTCTGAAATACTCAATAGCTTCGACTGACGGTACTCTTAAAATTGTACGGGAGATGGAGTTTGTTCCCGGTGTGTATTTTGGCGCCAGGCCGATTTCAAAAAATGTAACGTCTGTTCCAGGTGTCCCTTTGTAGTCGCTGTAAAATAAATGATACATATCAGGACTGTCCTGATTGACCGTTTTTTTAACCAGTCTGTGACCGAGAAACTGTGTAAAGAAATCGTGATTTTCAATAATATCTTTCGTAATTGCCGATACGTGATGAATGCCGTATGCGCTCACAATGCATCCTCCTTTAATCTCTTTGATGTTATTATATAATACAAGTATACGTATCTCTATTAGGAGGACTTGGCATGAAACATTTATATATTAAATCGAGAAAAGAAAACGCGAAAGAAACACTCATATTATTTCACGGCACCGGCGGCCGGGAGACTGATCTCTTGGAAGTCGCGACAACTGTAAACAGTGAAGCGAATATTTTAAGTTTCAGAGGAGATGTTGACGAGAACGGGCAGACACGTTTCTTTAAACGTTTATCTCTAAAACAGTACGACGAACAGAGTTTAAAAGAAGAAGGGGATAAAATTTACGGGGAATTAAAAAAACTGAGCGGCGATTACAATTTCGATCTTGGAAAAGCCGTTATCATCGGCTATTCCAACGGTGCGAACATCGCGGCTTATCTGATGCTGAATTACGATCTCGGTGTCAGGGGCGCAATGCTGATGCACAGCGCGTACCGCAGTGAAACAACCGGGAAAGATATGCTGTTTGATACAGATGTGCTGCTGACAGCCGGAGCGCAGGATATGGTCGCTACAGCCGGCGAATCTTACACACTGAAAAGAAAACTCGAAAACAAAGGAGCAAACGTCACGGTTAAATTAACGGACGGAGCCCATGAAATATCCCCTATGGAATTAATGGAAGGGCACGTCTGGTACATGCCGATTAAAAAATCCATAAGGGATGAAGATAAATTATTATAGATAGTTTTTTCTAAGATAGTGCTCGAGACCGTCTTCATCACAGCTGAATTCGGTAACATCATCCGCAATTGCCTTGACATCTTCTTTGGCATTTTGCATCGCAGTCGATTTTCCGGCAGCTTTAAACATTGGGATGTCATTCATGGAATCGCCGAACGCGTGAACGTCACCGATAGAAATATTCATCGTATCGACGAGGGTCATAAGGCCGGTGCCTTTATCAGTGCCGTAAACCATAATTTCAGAGTTGTGGTTTGATGTACGGTATATCTGATAGCCTGCATCAGATGTGAATTTTTCATTCAGCAGTGTAAACCAGCGTTCCAGTTTTTCCTTATCATTGCTGAAAAAATAAAACTTTATAATATCGGCCCGGTCGATTCCATCTTCGTCAATCCACTGTTCTGTACTGTTCAGCGTGCGCGCAGTACCGATATTTTCATATTCGAGCACAGTCGCGTCAGGTGTTTGTGTAAGATCATCGACAGAATAATCGCGGTCTTCTTTAAATGTATACGGGCCGCCGTGTCTGCCGGTTGTCATTTCGTAGTAGATTTTGTGCTCGCGTACCTGCGATAATACGAATTCCACCTGGTCTTTTGAAAAAGCAGTATGTGAAAGCAGCGTATCGCCGTGGTGGACCGTCATGCCGCTTGCGGCGACATAGCCGTCAACTTGCACACTGTGCGGCACTTTTTCATGGATCATCTGCAGTGAACGTCCGGTCGCGATAATAATTTTAATACCTTTATCGTGAACTTCCTGTAAAGTATCCGCAAGAGAATCGGGGAATTCACCTGAATTATTTAAAACCGTACCATCCAAATCGAGAGCAATTGCCTTCATATTTTGTAAAAGCTCCTATCTTCAGTTTATATTTTAAGATGCTGATGCTGTTTAAATTTTAGCATATTTCGGCATATATGATAAAATTGCCTTACCAACAGTTCAGTAAAGGAGTCGTTATATATGACAAACACTGCAGCTTATTTGAAAAAGTATGACTTGGAAGATCTGCACCAGCTTGCGGTCAATACCGGAGTAACAAACGAAGAAGCACTGGACAAGGATGGCTTGATAACAGAGATATCGAAAAACCTGCTGAATGCGGATGTGCTGGAATATGCATATCTTTACAGTGACGAACCTGCACTTACGAGCTGGCAGCAGGGGTCAAAAAACATAGAGGACGGCAGAAATCTCAGTCTGGCGGATGTCTACGGCTTATATATAATGGGTTTTGCCTACGAGCTGCTGAATGAAGAAGATAACTTTTTTATTATCGATGAAGTACTGGAAAAATTTGAGACAGTCGATACTGAAAAAAACCGCGAAAAACGGACAGCGATACAGCGGCAGCTGAATTTAATACGCTCCGCCCTGCATTTATACGGTGTGGTTGAATTTAAACAGATTGTTCATTTGTTTAAAAAATATTACGGCATGGATATCACGATTGATGAAGTGGTGGATCTGGTCAATCGCTCGCCTTACGTCATTACTGTAAATAATAAAAACCAGGAATTTATTATTGATGATATGACTGATAAGCAGTATGAAATTATCCGGAATGCCCAGCAGAAATATAAGTATTATGAGCCGGAATTCGGGAAATTTATCAAATTCAGCAACCCGGGCTATATTGATGAATCAGCAGCGCACGAAGATTTAAAAAAATGGGTCTCAAAACATCTGAATACGAGTGTTGCATCGGATTATGAATTGTATCTGCATGTGCTCCGCATGGTTATCAGCGGACAAAAACGCGAAGAAATTTCCGGGGAAATAAAAAATCTTGGTTATCAATTTAAATCGAAAGCGGAAGAAGATGAATTCTTTGAGCTGATTCGCGATGTCGTAAGACATACGCGGCACTTCCAGTACCGCGGGAAAAGCGAAGCGGATATCGGACAGAAAACAATCGTTAAAGAAGTGAAGGTCGGACGTAACGATCCATGCCCTTGCGGCAGCGGCAAAAAGTATAAAAAGTGCTGCGGCAAAGCAGTATAGCGATTAAGTGGCTGGTATAACTACCATCCACTTTTTACATAGCGGAAGGTGAGCGTCATGCATTTTAAAATATTTATGGTGTTTTTCAGAGTGGGAATCCTCGGTTTCGGCGGCGGACCGTCATCCATTCCACTCGTAAAAATAGAAGTCGTCGACAAATACGGCTGGATGACTAATGAAGACTTCCAGGATACACTGGCGATTGCGAACGTCCTGCCCGGTCCGATTATTACGAAGCTCGCGGGACATATCGGCTACCAGCTGAAAGGCTGGCCCGGCATTATTAATGCACTTATTGCAATCATCCTGCCGACAGCAGTCTTAATGACAGTATTATTGACGCTGTTTTCCGAATTTAAGGACCTGGCCTGGGTTCAGGGCATGAGCGCCGGTGTAGTGCCCGTCGTCCTCGTTATGCTTGCGGTGCTCACCGCAGAATTTATGAAAACGGCAAAAACATCTTCAACATGGAAATTTTTAATTCCGTTTACGCTCGGCATGCTGATTGTGCTGGAAGTGCTGAATATTCATCCGGCACTCGTCATCGGTATTATTATAGTATTCAGCCTGCTTCAAAAAAGCGGCGGACAAGCAGGTGACTCATGATTTATCTGGAAATATTTTTAGCATTTTTAATTCCCGGCATACTCGGATACGGCGGCGGGCCGTCTTCAATACCGCTCGTTGAGCGTGAAGTTGTCGGTACATATGAATGGATGACCACAGCGGAATTTGCGGAAGTACTCGCGCTCGGCAATGCGCTGCCGGGGCCAATATTGACGAAAATGGGTGCTTATATCGGCTATGAAGCAGGCGGTGTGTTTGGCAGTATCGTTGCGATATCTGCAAGTGTGCTGCCCTCGCTTCTTTTAATGATATTCCTCGCTGCAGTGCTGTATAAACTGAAAGGAACGAATAAGTTCTCGATGCTGACGCTTTTAATCCGTCCGGTCATTGCGATTCTGCTCGGTGTCATTGTTTTTGATTTCCTGTTCAGTTCCTTGGAAGTATCGGGAACTTTCCATACTGTCTTTTTAATCGGACTCTCGTTTGTGCTGCTGCAGATTGTGAAAATTCATCCGGCACTCGTCATCGTTATCGGTTTAATATACGGTGCGGTATTTATCCGGTAAGAGGCACAAAATTTAAAACAGCTTTCTGAATGTACTATACTGGATGCAGTAAACAGTCAATCCAGAAAGGAAGTTAGCACATATGGCATATAATATTCGTAAAATGGAAGTACAGGATGCTGCCAGTATTATTGAACATAAAAAACTTGTGACAGCAGAAAATCCGGATACGCTGGCAACAGCAATTGAAAACAGGACAATTACAATTGAAGAGGAAGAAGCGACGATAAAAACTCTCGGACCGAATGATCTCGGTATCGTAGCAGTCGACGGCGAGAAAGTTATCGGTATGCTGAATCTCCGTCAGGATCACCGCAAAAAATTCGAGCATATCGGCCAATTCGGCATCAGTCTGCAGGCTGCCTATACAGGTTCCGGCACAGGTACTGCGATGGTCAAAGAAGCAGTGGAGTTTGCACGGAATAATGATAAGCTTGAAAAATTGATATTAACAGTTTTTGCCAACAATCCGGGTGCGATTAAATTATATAAAAGACTCGGTTTTGAAGAAGAAGCAACTTTAAAAAATCAGGTGAAATTAACTGACGGTTATACAGATTTAGTCTATATGGCGAACTTTTTAAAATAATGAACAACCTGCCTGCCTAAAGTGATATTATAATGTTAAGAATGAATATACTTTAAAAACAGGTGATTAAGTGAAAATTGTGCATGTATTATTGTACGCGCTGCTCTTAACGTTATTCACAGCAGGAATTATCTTCTCTACGATGGCATCCTATACTGAAACTTCACCGTTGTCCTACACGGTAATCGGTGTATTTATGGCTGTTCTGTTTGCCCTGTATACAGCTGTCTTAATTAAATACCGCAGGAGAAGAATTCAAAATGACAAAGAGAATCGCGCCTGAGCGGTTCTTTTTGCTTTTTTAAGCAAAAAAATGGGGATGGTGTAATTAGATGAAAAATTTTGAAAGCATTAATAAAAGAGCTCAAAAAAATACAGGACGCATCCAGGAAACTCAAGCAGATTTTATGAGAGCATTTAAGAAATTTCAGCAGGAAGGTTACAAAGCGAATGCGCTGGATGAAAAAACAAAAGAGTTTATCGCCTTAACTTATGCTGTCGCTGATAAATGTGAAGGTTGTATAGGAAATCATGTAAACAAACTCGTTAAACTCGGAGCAACACGTGAAGAAATCAGTGATATCGTTGCGGTATGTATAGTAATGGGCGGCGGACCGGCAAGCGTATACGGCGGTTATGCACTGGAAGCATACGATGAAGCAGCAGGAGAAAATTAGCAAAGGAATGAAGTCGAATGTTACGGGAAAAAGTACAGAAAGCAAAACGCATTGTTATTAAAATAGGAACGAACTCGATTATGAATGCGCCGACAAAAATAGATTATAAGAAAATCGACAGGCTGGCTTATGCTGTATCAGCTCTGCATCAGGAAGGAAAAGAAGTTGCCATAGTGACGAGCGGTGCTGTAGGACTCGGTGCGAGCACGATGAATTTAAAAGAATATCCTGCTTCCATCGCAGGCCAGCAGGCACTCGCAAGTATCGGACAGGGTGTTCTGATGAATTTGTACAGCAAGTTTTTCTCGCATTACAATCAGCATGTCGGACAGGTATTGATTACCCGTGATGTTATTTCATTCCCGGAATCATATAAAAATGTTTCAGTTGCACTGGATACTTTATTAAGTAAAGGTGTTATTCCAATCATCAACGAGAACGATGCAGTATCGGTGGATGAATTAAACCACAATACTAAATTCGGTGATAATGATACGTTATCCGCGATTGTCAGTGAAGTGATTGATGCAGATCTGCTGGTCATTCTAAGCGATATTGAAGGATTATATACAGCAAATCCCGCGACAGATAAAAATGCGGAACTTATCACCTATGTTAATGAGGTGACACCTGAAATAATTGAAATGGCGGGCGGAGCGGGTTCAAAATTTGCGACCGGCGGCATGGCGACAAAACTGCAGGCGGCAGACCGCATGATTCGCCGTCAGAAAGCGATGGTAATCATGAAATCAGATGAGCCGTCAAAACTTTTTAATTTACTGGCGGGGGAAGAAATCGGCACTTTATTTATGAAGGAGGGAATACATAGTGACAAACAGTATAGCAGTATTGGGAACAGAAGCTAAAAAAGCAGGCAAAGTATTACGGCGATCATCAGAACAACAAAAAAATGAAGCGCTGAGACTGATGGCAAAAGAACTGCTCCATCACAGTAAAGACATACTTGACAGTAACCGGACGGATTTAAAAAATGGCCGGGAGAATGGGCTCTCTGACGCCATGCTGGAAAGGCTTACCTTAAATGAAGCACGTCTTCGGAGTATGGCTGAAGGTATCGATAAAATTATCGGCTTAAAAGATCCTTTAACAGAAGGGCTTGGCGAATGGACGACACCAGAAGGTCTGAGAATTGCCCGCCGCAGTGTACCGCTCGGCGTTATCGGCATTATATATGAATCCCGCCCGAACGTTACAGCCGATGCTTCAGCACTTTGTATAAAAGCAGGGAACGCTGTAATTTTACGCGGCGGCAAAGAAGCGATGGAGAGCAATAAGGCGATTGTTAAAGCGCTTCAGCAGGGATTGTCGAAATCAGACCTGCCGGCAAAAAGCATTCAGCTGATTACAGATCCGTCCCGAACATTCGCCGCTTCATTTATGCAGGCGAATGAATATATTGACTGCCTCATACCGCGCGGCGGCGCAGGTTTAATCAAAGCGGTTCTGACACAGGCGACGGTGCCGGTAATTGAAACAGGAACAGGTAACTGCCATATATACGTACATGAAGATGCGGATCTCGCTATGGCAGAACAAATTTTACTTAACGGGAAAGTCCAGCGGCCATCGGTCTGTAATGCGCTCGAAACACTATTAATCGATAAAAATGCCGCAGCGGAATTTCTGCCTGTCTTAGCTGAAAGTTTAGTAAATGAAGGCGTTGAAGTTATCGGAGGAGAACGTGAAAAGCAAATCAGCAGCTCTATCACAATAGGAGAAGTATCTGCATATGATACCGAATTTCTGGATTTGAAAATCGCAGTGAAAGTTGTGGAGGGTTATGATCAGGCACTCGAGCATATAGAAAAGTATTCCACGGGCCATTCAGAAGTAATTATTACAGATAGTTATCATACTGCGCTGAGCTTCCAGGAAGATATCGACAGCGCCCAGGTATATGTCAACGCATCGACGAGATTTTCTGACGGTGAAATGTTCGGTTTCGGCGGAGAAATCGGCATCAGTACTCAAAAACTGCACGCGCGGGGACCGATGGGCTTAAATGCTTTAACAAGTTATAAATATACGATATTAGGGAACGGACAAATTAGAAAGTAGGTGGCAGAAATGAAAGTAAATTTAAACTGGCAGGGAAAATTGAAATTTGAATCTACGGGAGAGACTACAGGCCACACAGTAACGATGGATGCGAATGAAGCTGCAGGCGGGGATGCTTCTGCACCGTCACCGATGGAAATGGTGCTTCATGGTGCTGCGGGCTGCATGGCTATCGATATCGGTGTTATTTTAAGACACCGGATGGATAAAGTAACGAAACTTGCAATCGAAGCCGATGGAGAACGGGCTGACACGGAACCGAAATACTATAAGCGAATTAAAATGAATATTATTATCGACGGTGATATACCGGCGAAACAGGCACAGCGTGCAGCTGACCTGTCGAAAGACAAATACTGTTCCGCTGTTCACTCGCTCGTTGCCGATGTCGATGTTCAGGTCATCTTGAACGGCGAAGCATTGTAACATGCTGTCTGTAGATAAACTCAGTATCAATTACGGACAGTTCAGTGTTTATGCTGATAATCTTACATTTGAAAACGGGCTTCACGTGCTGATCGGTGAAAACGGCAGCGGAAAGAGTTCCCTGCTCACGGGAATCATCGGGTATAACACTAAGGATATCAAGGTGCGGAAATTGGCATTTAATCATACTCCCATCGACAGAACCGCAGATTATATCAGCTATCTTCCTCAGCAAAATGTACCGTTTCAAATCACGGTGGAAGATTTTATTAAAATGACGGCCCGAAGACGACCCTCGCAAAAAGAGACAGATAAAGTTCTTCAGGACTTTAAACTTGAAGGGCTGAGGCATGCATCAGCAGACAGTTTAAGCGGAGGCGAATTCAAACGTGCTTTATGTGCACAGATTCATTTTGAGGATAAGCCCGTGCTTTTGTTTGATGAAATCGAACAGGGCTTAGATATCAATTATCAGCATCTGGTGATGACTTGGCTGAAAAAGTTAAGCAGCAGCAGGGGAATTATTATGGCGATGCATGATTTGAATCTCGCACTAAATTATGCTGATACAGTAACATGCATGAAAAAAGGCACTTTAACTGAAGTTAAAGTGCCAGCAGCAGAAGTGACTGAAAAAATGCTGTCCGATACTTTTTCACGTGAAATGAAAATTCTTCATTACGAAGGAAAAATTATTGCATTCAGCTGATTGCACCGAGAGCGCCGCTGTATTCGCCGTTTGGGACGACAAAAGCGCGTGCATTTTTTAATTCGCTGTATCTGTATATAATATCGGTCATCACTTCATTATCAAGTAAAGTAGAGCCGATAAAAACCATATTTTTCGTGTCGAAAGCATCGGCTAAATTAATAGCCATTGCAGTAACAGTTTCTGCCACGAGTCCGATAACAGCAATCAGCTGGTCTTCGGCCGAGGCAGTTTTTTGTGCATTTAGAATATGCCCGAAGTTGCTGGCAGTAAGGTCGCCGGGTATCGGTGACGGCCGGCCATTATAAATATGATGAACCTTCAAATCAACATTGTCGCGGACCCCGCCTTTAGCCCGTTCGATAATCGTCTCAAAATCTCCGATGCCGGTCAGCAGATAACTCAGCCCAATCATAGTTCCGCCGCCAACGCCGGAACCTCCGACACGTTTTTGCGAATCACCTGAGGCCTGGTGGAAACTCGTTCCTGTACCGACATTCAGATAAACATAACGGTCGAGATTCATACCGGCTTCTTTCAGAAGCTGGGTCAGCCCGCGGAAGGTTGCATCAAATTCTATGGAAGAAGTTACGTCAAAGTTTAATTTTTCTGAGATATATTCTGCTTTGCCGCCTGTTAAATAAATGTCTTCTCCGGTATAATCACTGTTCAGCATGCTGATAACCCGGTCGATTTCTGACGCGGGGTACTTTTTAAAAGTTCTGCCGTCCTTATCCAAAATCGCCACTTTAATTAAAGTGCCGCCGGCATCGATACCTATTTTCATATACTTACTCCTCATAATTGCGAAATGAAGCAGCGCTCAAGATTTTGAGCGCTGCTTTTTATTAACCTTTAATGCTTTTTAATATTTTTTGCGGCGCTGTCTGCGTTTCATTGCTTCGTTCGGTTCGCGCCGGAGGCCTTTGGACACCGAGGCAATCATCATAATGAGTATGATAGCAAAAGGCAGACCGGCAAGCAGGGATGCTGCCTGCAGACTCGTCAGACCGCCTGCCAGAATTAAGGCAATGGTAAGTAAACCAAGCAGGAGACCCCATAATATCTTCAATCCGGTCGGCGGATTGTCCGTATTTCCAATACTCATTCCAGCAACGATAAATGTCGCCGAGTCAGCTGAAGTGACCAGGAATGTAAAGATTAGAATAATTGCGATAGCTGAAGTCAGCCATGATATCGGCAGTGTATCAAAAAGAGCAAACAATGCCTGTGTCTGGTCATTTAATACAATTTCCCCGATGTTTGTGTTATTAAAGAGATCCGAATAGATCGCTGTGCCTCCGAGTGCGCCTACCCATAAGAAAGACAGCATCGGCGGAACGATTAAAATACCCATGACATATTCACGAATACTTCGTCCGCGGGATACGCGTGCGACGAATGAACCGATAAACGGACTCCAGGCAATTACCCATGCCCAGTAGAATACTGTCCAGTCCTGAACCCATGATTCACCTGAATACGGCTGCATGCGCAGTGAATAGCCGACAAAGTTTGTCAGGTAATCGCCGAGACCTACGATAATGGTTTCCATAATAAATGTAAATGGCCCGACAGCCATAATGAATATTGTCAGTACTAGTGCAAGTATCATATTCAGACTGCTGAGGAACTTCATGCCCCGCTTAAGTCCGGTTATTGTAGAAAAGATAAACAGACCTGTCATTAAGGCAGTCAGTATGATTTGTGTCATCGGACCTGACGGGATTCCGAATGCGATATCGAGACCGCCGTCCATCTGCATAATACCTAAACCGACAGATGTCGACATACCTGTAATCGTTGCAATAATCGCCAGAATATCAATTGCTTTTCTGGCATTCTGATTGTAATCGAGACCAAACAGCGGCTCCAGAGCTGTTGAAACTAAACCATTCCGGTTTTTACGGAATTGGAAATAGCCGATTGCAAGTCCTGCAACACCGAAGATTGACCACTGTGAAATACCCCAGTGGAAATAAGTATAACCCATAGCGAGTCTTGCGGCTTCCGCATCTTCGACAGGTCCGCCGAGAAAGGGAGATGTCATAAAGTGTTCCATCGGTTCGGCAACTCCGAAGAATACCAGTCCGACACCTAAACCGCTTGAAAATAACATTCCGATCCAGGACCAGAATGAGAACTCAGGTTTTGAATTATCGCCGCCGAGTTTAACACGGCCGTATGGTGATAGTGCAAGGAATAATAGGAATACTCCAAAGCCAAAGACAACCAGTAAGAAAAACCAGCTGAAGTTTTGAGATATTACAGCGTAAACATTTTCAGATGCAACTTGGAACTGATCTGGGATAATCATTGCAATTGCAGATACAACAAGAATTATTGCGGTTGCCACCCAGAAAACAGTGCCGAGCTGCTTCATATTAAACTTACCCGGCTGATCCGGATCTGTACTTTTCTTTGACGTAGTATTGTCGTCATTCGTCAAGTGATTTCCTCCTAGAAATGATTCGTATTTATCTTACTGTTACCCTTCAAATACCAACAAATAACGCTGAAATAATGAAAGTTGTAATGTAATGTCTAAATTGTCACTATAGGGGGTATGGCATTTATAATAGCAAACTATATCAATATGTCAAAAAGGGGTAAAACATGAGTATTAATATTAGGAAATTTACAGAGGCGGACAGAGAACATCTGGAAAATTACATATTGAGTGAAAGGCAGCGTGTCTATTCGAGCATGCCGCTTGAAGTGCTTGACGACGCACTTAATGACGTCAACCGCACTGCCAATGTAGTCGTTACTGACGATGGGAAGGTTATAGGTTTTTTTGTGCTGCATAAACATTATCAGCACGAAGGCTACAGTACTCCCCATGAAGTCGTATACGTGCGTTCTCTTTCAATTAACGAAAAATATCAGGGGAACGGGTACGGGACAGCAGTTGCCCAAAATCTGCCGGTATACGTGCAGGAAAATTTTTCATCATTCGACCATTTATATTTAGTTGTTGACGGTGAAAATGCCGGTGCCTGGAATTTATACGAGCGTGCGGGTTTTTTACATCTGGCGACGAAAGAAGAGGGGCCAATCGGCAAAGAACGGCTGTATTATCTCGATTTGAACCGGAATTATGTGCCGAATTTAAAACTGGAGTTTGATGAAGAAACAATCATGCCGGCAGTGAAAATTATACTCAGACGCGACGGCAGCAAAGTCGGGCATATCGATGCGGTACAGGAGAGTGATATGCTGGTTATTAAACATATTTATGTCGACGAGAACCACCGTGAAGAAGGTATTGCAGAAAGCGCGATGCGCCAGTTTGCGACAGCTGTCAGAAAGAAGCTCGTCACGGTGGACACTGCGGCGGTCACGGTATCGGACTCAGCATTTGAAAAGCTGTTTACGAACGCAGGGTTTGTTCCCGGAGGCAATAAGAAACACGCGAACCGTTATGTGAAATTAATAAGATATTAATATAAAGCTTGAAACATCGCATAAATATTTGTATTATATCCTAAGGTATTTACATCTTGAAAGGATGACGTAAATGAGACTGGACAGCTATACAAAAGAAATGATGGACGAGCATTCGTTTATAGATATGTCGCACATATATTTAGAAGATAAAGGCAAAGAAACGAATCTTTACGAAATGATCGATAAGTTTAAAGAAGTCGGCAATTACACTGAAGGTGAGATTGAAAACCGTATTCTGCAATTTTATACGGATTTAAACACCGATGGCCGTTTCCTGAGCACGGATGACGGCGTATGGGGACTCCGCGAATGGTATGCAGTAGATGACATCAGTGATAAAATCGCGCCGACAATTCACAAAATAGAAATCGCAGCTGAAGATGAATACATCGAGGAAGAAGCTGACGCCGATTACCCGGGTGCGAAAGAATTAGGTGAAGATCAGGAAGAAATCGACGACACCCTGCACGGTGAAGACGAAGAGGATATCGACAGTAAAGAAGCTGACGATGCAATCGAGTTTGACGAAAAAGAAAAACTCGAAGATGATTACGACGACGAAGCAGATGCGTACTAATTTTTATTGACTTTTTCTTTTAAAGTGATAGTATTTTATTTGGGCTCCCTTAAACAGGGACTAGTAAACGGCTCCTTTTCACGCTGGTGAAAGGGAGCTATTTTTTATTTTATACAGGAGGATACTTACATGACAAAATATATCTTTGTAACTGGTGGCGTAGTGTCATCATTAGGAAAAGGAATTACAGCTGCATCTCTCGGACGGTTATTGAAAGACAGAGGGTTTAATATTACAATTCAGAAGTTTGATCCGTATTTAAACGTTGACCCGGGTACGATGAGCCCTTATCAGCACGGCGAAGTATTTGTTACTGAAGATGGCGCGGAAACAGACTTGGACTTAGGACACTACGAGCGTTTTATAGATATTAATGTAAGTAAATACTCAAACGTTACTGCAGGAAAAGTATACTCCGAAGTTATCAGAAAAGAACGCCGCGGGGACTACCTCGGCGGTACGGTGCAGGTTATTCCGCACATTACCAATGAGATCAAAACGCGTATTAAAAAAGCCGGCGAATCTTCAAAAGCAGATATCGTAATTACTGAAATCGGCGGTACAGCAGGAGACATTGAATCACTGCCGTTTATCGAGTCTATCCGCCAGTTAAGAAGCGATCTCGGTAAAGATAATGTAATGTTCATTCACTGTACACTGCTGCCGTATATTAAAGCTGCCGGCGAAATGAAAACCAAACCGACTCAACACAGTGTAAAAGAGCTGAGAGGCCTCGGAATTCAGCCGGACATGATTGTCGTGCGCTCTGAATATCCGATGACAGAAGATCTGCGCGATAAAATTGCACTGTTCTGTGATATTGATGAGAAAAGTGTCATTAACGCAAAAGATGAGGAAACAATTTACGAACTTGTGATGTCGCTTCAGGCGCAGGATATGGATGATTTAGTGCTTGAAAACCTGAACCTTGAATCATCAGGCGAAGCACAGCTTGAAGATTGGAAACACCTGCTCGACAATTTAAGCAAAATTGACAAAACAATTAAAATCGGCCTGGTCGGCAAATATGTCGAACTGCAGGATGCATACTTGTCAGTCGCTGAATCACTGCGTCATGCAGGTTATGAAGTACATGCGGATATCGATATTCACTGGATTAATTCCCAGGATGTTACACCGCAGAACTATAAGGAAATTTTAAGCGAAGTTGACGGTATCGTTGTACCCGGAGGATTTGGGGACCGTGGAATCGAAGGTAAAATTTTAACGCTGAACTACGCGCGTGAAAACAAGGTGCCTGTCCTCGGGATTTGTCTCGGCATGCAGCTTGCAACAGTCGAATTCGCACGCAATGTTGCAGGTTTAACAGGTGCTAACTCATCTGAGCTTGATGAGCATACACCGCATGCAATTATCGACCTGATGCCTGATCAGAAAGATGTTGTAGACCTCGGCGGCACGCTGCGTCTCGGAAGTTTCCCTTGTGTGATTAAAGAAGGCACAAAAGCGCGTGAACTGTACCAGGTGAGTGAAGTGGACGAACGCCACCGTCATCGTTTTGAGTTTAATAATGCATACAAGGAGCAGCTCGAAGAAGCGGGGATGATATTCAGCGGAACGTCACCTGACGGCCGCCTTGTGGAAATGGTTGAACTTAAAGATCATCCTTATTACGTGGGTGTACAGTTCCATCCTGAGTTCCAATCCCGTCCGACACGTCCGCATCCGTTATTCAGCGGCTTGATTAAAGCGAGCCTGAATATGGATTTACAGGAAGAAGAATAAGCAGTTTTTGAAATAGAAAAGCACTAAAAATCAGCCGGCTTTGTTCCGGCTGATTTTTTCGTCGGAATTCCGCAGTTTATTTTTTCTACAGCCAGTCTAAAAGAGGTCAACGGCAACGGCTGCAGCGATTATTAAAGAATTTCGGGAAAATTTAAAGCAACTGTTAATGGTAAAGCATTGTCAGTTTGAGAAGCTTTAATTTATAATGATGTTAATATCACATTACTGGAGGACGAAAAACAATATGAAATACTTTATAGATACAGCTAATATGGATGAAATTAAAGAAATACACGAGTGGGGCGTACTGAGCGGTGTGACAACAAACCCTTCTTTAGTAGCAAAAGAAAAAGATATCTCTTTCCACGACAGACTCGTTGAAATCTGCGAGCTGGTAGGCGGGCCGGTCAGCGGTGAAGTTATTGCGCTTGATGCAAAAGGCATGATTGAAGAAGGGCGCGAACTCGCTAAACTTCACGAGCACATTATCGTTAAAATCCCGATGACAGAAGACGGCATGAAGGCAGTTAAAGTACTTTCTGACGAAGGAATTAAAACGAATGTTACGTTAGTCTTCAACACGGTGCAGGCACTGACTGCAGCGCGTGCAGGCGCAACTTATGTATCGCCTTTTATCGGACGTCTTGATGATATAGGACTTGATGGTCTTCAGTTAATTGAAGATATCGCAGCTATTTTTGCGATTCACGATATCGATACTGAAATTATTGCGGCCTCAATCCGCAATGCAGGACATATGCACGGGGCGGCAGTACGCGGTGCGGATATCGCGACAATCCCTTATAAAGTAATTAAAACATTAACGAAGCATCCTTTAACTGATAAAGGAATCGAACAATTCTTAAACGACTGGAATAATAAATAGTCTCCACCCAATTAAATGACAAGGAGCTTTCTATATGGCTGAAGATGTAATTAAAGTCCGCGGCGGCAGTCAGCTGACCGGACAGGTCGACATCAGCGGGGCTAAAAACAGTGCGGTTGCTCTGATTCCGGCTTCGCTTATGGCCTCCTCTGGCAAAGTAACACTGGAAGGGCTGCCTGAAATCAGCGATGTTAAAACGCTGATGAGTCTCTTAAACGATTTGAATATTAAGACGGAATTATCAGGCACAACTCTTGAAGTCAACGCTGAAGAAGCGGTAAACATGCCGCTGCCAAACAATAAAGTACAATCTTTGCGTGCATCGTATTATATGATGGGTGCAATGCTCTCGCGTTTTAAAAAATGTGTTATCGGACTGCCGGGCGGATGTCCGCTCGGACCGAGACCAATCGATCAGCACATCAAAGGATTTGAAGCGCTGGGTGCCAAAGTAACGAATGAACACGGGGCGATGTACCTGACGGCGGAAAAACTGACAGGCGCTAAAATATTCTTCGATGTTGTCTCAGTCGGTGCAACGATTAATATGATGCTTGCAGCAAGCTGTGCCGAAGGGCGAACGACTTTGGAAAACGTAGCGAAAGAACCGGAAATCGTCGATGTAGCAACGCTGCTTAACAACATGGGCGCGAACATCAAAGGTGCGGGCACGGATACGATTCGTATCGAAGGTGTGGAATCACTGCACGGTACGACCCATAATATTATTCCCGACCGGATTGAAGCCGGCACTTATATGATTGTCGGTGCTGTGGCCGGAAAGAATTACAAAGTGAATAATATTATTCCGACGCATATGGAATCACTGTCGGCAAAACTGGAAGAAATGGGTGTTAAACTCGATATTGGTGATGACTATGTCGTAATTAATAAACCAGAAAAATATAATGCAGTATCATTAAAAACACAGGTCTATCCCGGCTTTGCAACAGATTTGCAGCAGCCGATTACACCGCTTATGTTTTTAGCGGACGGAGTAAGCAAGATTACAGAAACTATTTATCCTGCGAGATTCAGACATGTGGATGAACTGTCGCTCATGAATGCTCATATTGAGAAAAAGAGCAGCAGTGCACTGATTTACCCTTCACAGCTGAAAGGTGCAGAAGTATATGCAAGCGATCTTCGTGCCGGTGCATGTCTTTTAATTTCAGGTCTTATTGCAGATGGCGTAACGACAATTCATAATGTAAATCATATCGACAGAGGTTACGCTGATATAGTTAAAAAACTGTCGGCACTCGGTGCTGATATTTGGCGGGATACTCTGGAAGATTGAGCATTCAAAGACCGGTATTCGTAAGAATACCGGTCTTTTCTGTGTTATAATAGTCAAGGAAAAAAGTGCGGATATATAGGGGGAGACAGTTTTGGAAAGAGGATTATCGATGGAACTCGTAAGAGTGACAGAAGCGGCTGCGCTTTCGAGTGCAGCCTGGACAGGCAAAGGCTTAAAAAATGAGGCGGATGATGCGGCAACAGAGGCGATGCGCAAGCTGTTTGATACGATTCCTATGGCAGGCAAGGTAGTTATCGGCGAAGGCGAAATTGATGAAGCGCCGATGCTGTATATAGGGGAAGAACTCGGAATCGGTTCTGGTCCCGAACTTGATATAGCAGTGGATCCGCTCGAAGGCACAACGACTGTTGCAGAGGGCACTATGGGTGCTATGACTGTTCTGGCAGCAGCCGATAAAGGTAATCTTCTTCATGCACCGGATATGTATATGCAAAAAATTGCTGCAGGTCCTGATTGCCTGGGTGTAATCGATATTGACAAATCTGTTGAAGAGAACATCCGTGCGGTTGCAAAAGCGAAAAATAAAAATATATCAGATATTACAGTAACGATTATTAAGCGTGAGCGGAGTGCAGAAATTATTAATCAGGTCCGCGCGCTTGGCGCACGTATTATAATGTTTGATAACGGTGATGTCGGCGCAGCAATCAATACTTGCTTTGAATGGACAGGTATCGATATTTTAATGGGTGTCGGCGGGGCGCCGGAAGGTGTTATTGCGGCTGCCGGAATCAAAGCGCTGGATGGAGATTTCCAGGGCCGTCTCTTACCGAGAAATGACGAAGAACGTAACCGCTGCATCGAGATGGGTGTTAATCCTGATAAAAAACTCGAACTTAACGATTTAGTCAGCGGCGATGATGCCATTTTTGCAGCAACTGCAGTAACTGACGGTGAATTGATGAAAGGTGTCCAGTTCAAAAGTGGTTTTGCCGAGACATCTTCAGTAGTTATGCGCGCAAAATCAGGAACGGTAAGATTTATTAACAGCCGTCACAGTTTAAAGAAAAAACCGAATATGGTTATGGATAAATAAGAAAACAGTATCAGCTTTCATGTGACTGTAAACAGATTTGCAGTCACATGAGCTGTTTTCATCGGACCGCAAAACAAAACTTCAGTCTGATAAAACCTTATTTATCTTCAGCTTTTCTTTGACATACCACCACCGGCGGATGTAATATATGTATGCCTTTTAAAAAACTTCAGATTCGCAATTACTCCATGGAGAAGAATCCCGCAGCTCCAGTGCAATCTCTAAAATTATTCCAGAAAAAACATATAAATGAGTAAAAAATAATAAAATCAGTATTGGGAAGTGGAAATATTGTCTGATAAACCAAAGACACAGGATATGAAATATGAAACATTCGATGCTTTATATAAAAATAATACGACTAAAGCCTTAACTGAACGTGCGAAAAACTTACGTCTTTCGAATTACAGCAAACTGAATAAAAAAGAACTGGTTCTTGCAATACTGGAAGCAGAAATGGAAAAAGACGGAAACTATTATATGGAAGGCATTCTCGATGATATCCAGCAGGACGGCTACGGCTTTCTGCGTACAGTTAATTTTTCCAAAGGTGAAAAGGATATTTATATATCCGCATCGCAGATTCGCCGTTTCGAATTGAAAAAGGGCGACAAGGTGACCGGTAAAGTCCGCAAACCTAAAGAAAATGAAAAATATTATGGTCTGCTGCAGGTCGATTTTATTAATGACCATAATGCTGAAGAAGTTAAAAAACGTCCGCATTTCCAAGCTTTAACACCTTTGTATCCGGATGAACGTATCCGTCTTGAAAATGAACCGTCTGATATGTCGACGCGTATTATGGATCTGGTCACCCCGATAGGTTTCGGCCAGCGCGGAATGATTGTTGCACCGCCTAAAGCCGGGAAAACATCACTCTTAAAAGAAATCGCACAGGCAATTACGACGAATCATCCAAACGTGAAGCTCTTTATCCTGCTGATCGGGGAACGTCCCGAAGAGGTTACAGATCTCGAGCGTTCGGTTGAGCAAGCTGACGTTGTGCATTCGACGTTTGATGAGCCGCCGCAGCACCACGTTAAAGTGGCAGAGCTGCTTTTGGAACGTGCGAAACGGCTCGTTGAGATGGGCGAAGATGTAATTATTTTAATGGACTCAATTACGCGTCTCGCACGTGCTTACAATCTGGTGATTCCCGCTTCCGGCCGTACTTTGTCAGGCGGTCTGGATCCTGCCAGCCTGCACCGTCCGAAGCATTTCTTCGGCGCAGCGCGCAATATTGAAGCGGGCGGCAGCCTGACGATTCTGTCCACTGCCTTAGTGGATACAGGCAGCCGTATGGACGATGTAATTTACGAAGAGTTTAAAGGAACGGGGAACATGGAACTGCATCTTGACCGTCATTTAAGCGAGCGCCGTATTTACCCGGCAATCGATATCAGACGTTCGAGCACGCGTAAGGAAGAACTGCTGCTCGATAAAAAAGAACTGGAAATCTTATGGCAGCTGAGAAATCTGTTTACAGATTCATCTGATTTTACAGAACGTTTCTTAAGAATTTTAAAAACAACGAAAACGAACGAAGAGTTCTTCGATGTGCTGAGAGACCGTATGATCAGCTCTCAGAAAACCGGAAAACCGGTTATATAAATTTCTTCGCAGATATTGCTTTTTACACCGCGAGAATGTATAATGGCAAAGTAATGCGTGGTGATAGCCACAAATAACTCTGTTCCAGATGGTCCAGGGCAAAGGAGATGACAATTATGAAACAAGGAATTCATCCTGAATACAAAAAAGTAATCTTTTTAGATTCAACTACAGATTTTAAATTCTTAAGTGGATCTACACGTACTTCTTCTGAAACTATGGAGTGGGAAGATGGCAACGAATACCCGGTTATTCGTTTAGATATTTCTTCTGATTCACACCCGTTCTACACAGGACGTCAGAAGTTCGCATCAGCAGACGGCCGTGTTGAGAAATTCAACAAAAAATTCGGTCTTAAATCAAGCAACGAACAATAACGAAACTTCAACTGCACTGAGTATTTCAGTGCAGTTTTTTTGTCTTAAAAATATGCTATAATAAAATAACTAAACGAACCAGGAAAAGGACGAATTCTTATGTTTGATCAACTCGAAATAATAGAAAATCGGTATGAACAGCTGACTGAGCTGCTCAGCGATCCTGATGTAGTCAGCGATCCTGAAAAACTCCGCACGTATTCCAAAGAACAAAGCGACATTCACGATACTGTTGAAGTGTTCCGCGTTTACAAAGAACATCTGGAAACTATTGAAGAATCGAAAGAAATGCTGAAAGAAACAGACGACCAGGAAATGATTGACATGCTGAAAGAAGAAATTGCAGAAGCTGAAAGCATGCTGCCGAAACTGGAGGATGACTTAAAAATCCTTATCATTCCGAAAGATCCTAATGACGAGAAAAACGTTATTATGGAAATTCGCGGTGCTGCCGGCGGGGACGAAGCGCAGATTTTCGCAGGAGACCTCTTCAGAATGTATTCGAGATATGCCGAGGATCAGGGCTGGCGTACGGAAATCGTTGAGTCACAAAGCAGTGACCAGGGCGGATTTAAAGAAATCAGCTTTTTAATCCAGGGTAAAGGCGCCTTCTCGAAACTGAAGTTTGAGAATGGAGCACACCGTGTTCAGCGCGTGCCTGAAACTGAATCGGGCGGACGTATTCATACATCTACAGCAACTGTTGCTGTCCTGCCGGAAGTGGAAGATGTGGAAGTGAATATACGCAACGAAGATATTAAAATTGATACGTACCGTTCAAGCGGCGCCGGCGGGCAGCACGTCAACACGACTGATTCCGCAGTTCGTATTACCCACCTGCCAAGCGGCACGGTCGTTACATCACAGGACGAAAAATCTCAGATTAAAAACAGAGAGCGCGCCATGAAAGTGCTTAAAGCGCGCGTTTACGATATGATGCAGCAGGAAGCGCATGCTGAATATGCTGAAAAGAGAAAATCGGCAGTCGGGACAGGGGACCGTTCTGAACGGATCCGCACTTATAACTATCCGCAAAACCGTGTGACGGATCACCGCATCGGTTTAACAATTCAAAAACTTGATCAGATTATTGACGGTAGTCTGGATGAGCTTATCGAGGCGCTGGCTATCGAAGAACAGACTTCAAAACTGGAAGAACTGAACAATGAAACGATATAAAGCAGTACTTAAAGAGGCGGAAGCCTCTTTAAGTGTATCTGGACAGGAAACCCGGGTCGCAGCGATTGTAATGGAAGAACTTTTCGGTTTGAATTTTGCCGGGCTTATGGTGCACGGGGATGAACTGATGCCAAAAGAGGATTACAAAAAATTTGCTTCGGTTATCGAACGTGTCTGTCTGAATGAACCCTACCAATACGTTCTTGGAGAAGCGTATTTTTACGAATCTTATTTTAAAGTTACTCCGGACACGCTGATCCCAAGAAATGAAACGGAAGAGCTCGTGGATTTCGTGCTGAATAACGAACCTGACACAGGTTTAACAGCGGTCGATATCGGCACCGGTACAGGCGCAATCGGTTTAACTTTAGCTAAACACTGGACTTCAAATAAGGTAATAGTGACCGATATTTCACCGGGCGCGCTCAGCACAGCGCGTGAAAACGGCAGACGCCTCGGGGTGAGTGCGGAATATTTAGAAGGCAGTTTATTTGAACCATTGGTGGATAAAGAAATTAAAGCTGATATAATCATTTCTAATCCTCCGTATATCAGCGAGGATGAGAAACACCTTATGACGTCTTCAGTGGTTGAATATGAACCCGCGGCCGCCTTGTTTGCAGACGACGGAGGGCTCGCTCTATACAAAGAGATGATCCGCACTCTTCCCGAGGTGCTGAAGCCGGGCGGGCGGATATACTTCGAAATTGGTTTTAAGCAGGCAGATGCATTGAAATCTTATATTGAAACAGCCTGGCCTGGAACTATAGCGCACGTTATTAAAGACATCAATCAGCAGGACAGAATATTATATTTTACGCGGGGTGAAAAGAGTGACTAAAATTTGGAAAATTACCGAAGCAGACTTAACAGATGACAGTAAAAAAGCAGAAATCGATGAACAGCTGAAAGAAATAAAAATAGCTTTTACATACGGTGAAATTATCGGTATACCGACAGAAACGGTATACGGACTTGCAGCAGATGCACGGAATGCGGAAGCGATCAGTAAGATTTTTTCTGCCAAAGGACGCCCGGGGGACAATCCTTTAATTATACATATCCACGATATTAAGCAGCTGGCAGACTTTACAGCTGTGCTTGATAAACGCGTCATTAAATTAATGGAAGCATTCTGGCCTGGCCCGATTTCTTTTATTCTGCCGTTAAAAGGAGATTATCTATCATCAAATGCAGTGGCGGAGCTTGATTCTGTAGCAGTGCGGATGCCGAGTCATCCGGTAGGAAGAAGGATTCTGCAGTATGCTGATATGCCGCTAGCGGCACCGAGCGCAAATATTAGCGGCAAACCGTCTCCGACAAATGCAAGACACGTTATTGACGACCTCGAAAACAAATTATATGGTGTTGTCGACAGTGAATCAGCAACTTACGGCATCGAAAGCACAGTACTTGACTGCACGCAGTACCCGTACAGAATAGCCCGTCCGGGAGCGGTAACGAAAGAAGAGCTGGAAGAAGTGCTGGAAGCAGATATTGATACAGTGAGCGGAGAGACTGACAAACCGATTTCACCCGGTATGAAATATAAGCATTACGCCCCCGGTCAGCCTTTGATTGTAATCGAAGGCGGTATTAACAATAATACTAAGCTGCCAGTGGAGCGCCATCAGAAAGTCGGGATTATTGCACCTGAAACAAGCAGGGAATTCATCGGTGAAGATATACAGTTCATCAGTCTGTGCAGGGATCGTGACAGTTACAAAGAAGCAGCGCGTAATCTGTATTCTGCCCTCCGTATAATGGATGCTTCGGATGTCGATATTATTTTTATTCACGGTTTTGATAAGGTGCCGGAGTCAGCAGGGCTGATGAACCGCATATATAAAGCGACCGGGAATGAAGTGATTCAGGGTGAATAAAATGATTTTTGTATGTACAGGCAACACCTGCCGCAGTCCGCTGGCGGAAAGTTATGCGCGTATGAAATATCCGCATATGGATATTGCCTCGCGCGGACTTTATGTTACGGAAGGCAGCACGAACAGCCGGTCACTTTCAATAATAGAAGAAAAAGGTCTGCCTCTGCCGGCGAAACCGGCACAGCTCACAGCGGAAGATATTGAAAACAGCACGCTGCTCGTGATGAGCGGAAGACATAAAAAGACGATCCTCGCACAATGGCCAAAAGCGGATGTTTATCTTCTGTCTGAGTATGCAGAAGCCGGCGCGGCAGATATTCCCGATCCTTACGGCGGAACAAAAGACCAGTACGAAGAAGTATTTATGAGTCTAAAAGAATACATCGATAAATTTAAGTGGTAAGACCGGTAATCTTTTGAAACTCTTTATACCGATGGTTATAATATATTCTAAGGAGATGAGTATATGAAAGTTGTGATTGCATCCGACCACGGCGGAGTTAATTTAAAACGGACCGTGACGGAATACTTAACTGATAAAAAGATTGATTTTACGGATCTCGGGCCGGACAGCACGGATTCTGTCGATTATCCGGATTACGCGAAACCGGTTGCTGAGAAAGTAGCCGCAGGAGAATATGATAAGGGTATTCTAATTTGCGGTACGGGTATCGGTATGAATATTACTGCAAATAAAACAAAAGGCATTCGCTGTGCTTTGGTACACGATACATTTTCAGCAAAGGCAACACGTGCACATAATGATTCCAATGTACTCGCGATGGGTGAAAGAGTTATCGGCCCGGGCCTTGCGCTTGAAGTGGTTGACACATGGCTGAACACTGAATTTGAGGGTGGTAGACATGAAAGACGCGTTTGTAAAATTGAAGAATGATTTGCAGGCATTGACTGACGATTTATATAAAGCTGATTTTTTCACGCCAGAAAAAGTGCTCGTTATCGGATGTTCAACATCGGAAACAATAGGAGAGCACATCGGTAAAAGCAGTTCAGATGAAGCGGCAGACGTAATCTTTAAACACTTTTTTGAAATCGCAAACAAAGAAAATATGCATTTATTATTTCAGGGATGCGAACATATCAACCGCTCTCTGACAACGTCGAGACACACTATGGAAGCATTAAAGCTGGAAGAGGTTACAGTAGTGCCGCACAAAGAAGCGGGCGGAAGCTTAAGTGAACTTGCTTATAAGGAGCTGTCTGACGCCGTTGTTGTTGAATCGGTTACGGCTGACCGCGGCATCGATATTGGCCAGACATTGATTGGTATGCATTTAAAGCGTGTTGCCATTCCCGTAAGAACGTCTGTAAAAAAAGTTGGAGAAGCAGTTGTGACGATAGCAACAACCCGTCCGAAACTTGTCGGCGGGCCAAGAGCACATTATAAATAAAGGGGAGAATATAAATGTCAAATATTCAATCACAGGATCCACAGGTACAGGAAGTTATTGATAAAGAGCTGGAAAGACAAAATAACAATATCGAACTTATTGCAAGCGAAAACTTTGTTTCTCCTGCAGTTCTGGAAGCGCAGGGTTCAATCTTAACGAATAAATACGCGGAAGGATATCCGGGTAAACGTTACTACGGCGGATGTGAACATGTGGATGTTGTTGAAAACCTGGCACGCGACCGCGCTAAAGAAATATTCGGAGCAGAGCATGCCAACGTGCAGCCTCATTCAGGTTCTCAGGCAAATATGGCTGTTTACTTCTCAGTACTTGAACCGGGAGACAAAGTGCTCGGTATGGATTTATCTCACGGAGGACATTTAACACATGGCTCCCCTGTTAACTTCAGTGGAAAACTGTTTAACTTCCTGTCTTACGGTGTTGAAAAAGATACTGAGACAATCGACTACGATAAGGTAATGGAAATCGCCAAAAAAGAGCAGCCGAAAATGATAGTTGCTGGCGGCAGCGCGTATGTTAAAATACTGGACTTTAAAAAATTTCGCGAAATTGCTGATGCTGTAGGTGCATACCTGCTGGTTGATATGGCGCATATCGCAGGACTTGTTGCAGCAGGCCTGCATCCGAATCCGGTGCCATATGCAGACTTTGTCACATCGACAACTCACAAAACGTTACGCGGCCCGCGCGGAGGCTTAATTTTAACGACAGCGGACCATGCCAAAGCTGTCGATAAAAATATTTTCCCGGGGATTCAGGGCGGCCCGCTGATGCATGTTATCGGAGCAAAAGCAGTTGCATTCGGCGAAGCGCTGCAGCCGGAATTTAAAGATTATCAGCAGCGTGTTTTAGACAACGCAAAAGCCTTGGCCGAGTCGCTGTCAAAAGGCGGTCTCCGCATCGTTTCGGGCACCACGGATAATCATCTTGTACTCGTCGATGTTAAATCACTCGGCCTGACAGGGAAAGCGGCTGAAGAAGCGCTTGATGAAGTCGGTATTACAGTAAATAAAAACACGATTCCATTCGATGAGGCATCGCCTTTTGTGACAAGCGGCATCCGTCTCGGCACGCCTGCGATGACAACGCGCGGATTTACAGCGGATGACATGACAGAAGTCGGTCATATTATCGTTGAAACACTGACGCGAGTTAAAAATGAAGAGAGTCTGGATGGAATTTCAGAGAAAGTGACTAAATTGACAGGAAAGTATCCACTATATAAATAAACTACGTTATAATATATACCGGATGGGATCATCCGGTTAATTTTTGGAGTGGAGGAAGATATATGTCGAAAGTACAAGTAATGGATCATCCGTTAATTCAGCATAAAATGAGTTATATCCGTGATGAAAAAACATCGACAAAAGAGTTCAGAGAACTGGTCGATGAAGTGGGTATGCTTATGGCTTATGAGGTAACGAGAGATCTTACACTCGAAGATGTGTCAGTACAGACACCTGTTCAGGAAACTACAGCTAAACGCCTGAGCGGAAAAAAACTGGGTATCGTCCCTATTTTACGTGCGGGGCTTGGTATGCAGGACGGTATTTTAAAACTTATACCATCAGCGCGTGTCGGACACATCGGTTTATACCGGGATCCTGAAACGCTTGAAGCCGTTGAATATTATGCAAAGTTCCCGGGAGATATTGAAGAACGGGATATATTTGTTATCGACCCGATGCTTGCAACCGGTGCATCAGCAGTGGAAGCAATTACAGCAGTTAAAAAACACGGGGCAACAAAAATTCGTTTTATCTGTCTGATTGCAGCGCCGGAAGGTGTGGACGTATTAAAAGAAGCACATCCGGATGTAGACATTTATATTGCGGCACTTGATGAGAAACTGAATGAGAAAAGTTATATTGTTCCAGGTTTAGGAGATGCCGGCGACAGATTATTCGGTACACGATAAAAAATCATAGGAGATTGTTATGAAAAAAATTATGACGATTTTCGGTACGAGGCCCGAGGCAATTAAAATGGCGCCTCTCGTGCTCGAAATGAAAAAAGATGAAGATATTGACCCGGTTGTAGTAGTTACTGCGCAGCACAGAGAGATGCTCGATCAGGTGCTGACAACTTTCAATATTACACCGGATTACGACTTGAATATTATGAAAGCGGGCCAGACACTGTCAGAAGTTACCGGACGTGTAATCAACGGTCTCGAATCAGTAATTAAAGAAGTTAAACCGGATATGATTTTAGTGCATGGTGATACAACAACTACTTTCGCAGGCTCGCTTGCTGCATTTTATAATGAAGTGGATATTGGTCATGTTGAAGCGGGTCTCCGCACACACAATAAATATTCACCTTTCCCCGAAGAAGCTAATCGTCAGATGACAGGTGTTTTGGCAGACCTTCATTTTTCACCGACTGAAGACGCGCGTCAGAATTTACTGGATGAAGCTAAAAATCCTGAAACGATTTCAGTTACAGGAAACACAGCTATTGACGCTCTGAAAACTACTGTTGATGAAAACTACCACAGCGATATCATTGAAAAACATAAAGATAATAAAGTTGTGCTGTTGACAGCACACCGCCGTGAAAATATCGGTCAGCCGATGCATAACATATTTGGGGCTGTACGTCAGCTTGTCGATGAGTTTGAAGATGTGACAGTTGTTTATCCGATGCATAAAAACCCTAAAGTCCGTGAAATCGCGGAGCAGTATTTAGGCAATCATGATCGTGTAGAGCTTATCGAGCCTCTTGATGTGCTGGATTTCCATAATTTTGCTGCAAGAAGTCATTTGATTTTGACTGATTCCGGCGGCGTGCAGGAAGAAGCACCGTCACTCGGTAAACCTGTACTCGTGCTGCGCGATACGACAGAACGTCCGGAAGGTGTTAAAGCAGGAACACTTAAACTTGCGGGCATTGAACAAGAGAACATTTACAGCATGACTAAAGAACTGCTTACGGATGAAGAGCTTTACAATGAGATGTCTCAGACTCAAAATCCATACGGCGATGGTCAGGCATCACGCAGAATTTGTGATAACATAAAGTATTATTATGGACTCACTAAAGAAAAACCTATCAGTTTTTCCGTAAATGATTAGAAATTGTGAACATGTTGTTAAAATTTCCATATTTTGTTGACACAAAAATTGCGCTCCTATAAAATCAGTAGGGTATGTAATTGTTTTCACAACGTGTTACATTACCTGGGGAGTCGTCAAAGACAGTGAAAATTTTTAAAGGATATTTTAAAAACTTTATGAAATATTTAATAATACTTTTAATACTGAGTATTATTGCTTATATATTTACTTCTTTGCCGTTCTTTGCAGGGTTGTGCCTCGGCATCACCGGTTCTATGCTGTTATCTTATAATTGGTACTGGAATTTAAGAAATGCACAGCTCGGCGATGGCGGGAAAGTTAAGACAGGAACGCTGACGAGAATGCTTATCGTCACAGCGGCCTGTTTAATATGGGTGAGGTTTCCGGAAACTTTTAATATCATCGGTATTTTAATCGGGCTGCTCCTCACTTATGCGCTGATATTCTGGCGCGCAGCATCGGAACTTTTTAAACGGAAGAGGTGAAGAAATGGAACACGGAATTCCAACGTGGTCGTTTGATTTGTTCGGAATACCAATAGTATTCGAACTTGCAACTTCAATGATGATTATCATTACATGCCTGCTTATCTTTTTTACGCTGTTTTTCATGACGAGGAAGCTCGCGGTGCGTCCGACCGGCAAAGGTCAGGTGCTCGTTGAATCTTTAATGAACTTCGTTAAAGGAATAATCAAGAGCAACATGGCATGGAAAGAAGGCGCACAGTTCCACTTTTTAGCGCTGACATTGTTTTTATTCATTTTAATCGGCAACTTGATCGGTATACCGTTGTCGTTTGTCGCACCGGATGCGGATCATACACTGTGGGTGAAATCACCGACAGCTGACCCCGTCGTAACGCTGACACTGGCAGGGCTGATGATTGTATTGACACACTACTACGGCGTGAAAATGCAGGGGATGCGCGGTTATTTGAAACAATATGTTACGCCGATGTGGTGGCTTGCACCGATTAAATTCATCGAAGAATTTACATATAACCTGACGCTTGGTTTACGTCTGTACGGTAACGTTTATGCGGGAGAGATACTGCTTCTCTTGCTTCTGGGATTAGTAACCGGGGGAACGGTGCTCGGAGCATTAGGATTTATTCCTTTAATGGTATGGCAAGGATTTAAAGTATTTATAGGTGCGATTCAGGCATTTATATTCGTAATGTTATCAATGGTTTATCTATCACATAAAGTGAGCGATGTTCATTAATATAATAAAAAAATAATAATATACAATTTTCTAGGAGGAAATATTTTATGAATTTACTAGCAGCTGGTATTGCAGCAGGATTAGCGGCACTTGGCGCATCTTTTGGTATTGGTATGGTTGTTTCTAAAACAGTTGAAGGTGTTGCTCGTCAGCCTGAATCACGCGGTCCGTTACAAACGATTATGTTCATCGGTATTGGTGTAGTTGAGGCCGTTCCAATTATGGCCATCGTTATCGCGTTCCTGCTTATGTTCACGTTCTAAGAGTCGTTATATAAGGCGAAGTCTTATTTAAAGATTTCGCCATCTTATTATGTAAATAACTACGAGAGTTAGAGACTTTTTTGAAAGGAGTGTACATAGGTGGAACTATTAATTTTAGGTGCTGCTGGTGAAACAATGGGTACGGCTGTTGGGACTTCGCTCGTTCTTCTTGCGAGTTTTCTGACACTGCTTGCAGTATTGTCATACTATGTGTGGAAACCAGTTAAGAAAGTTATGGATGACCGTGAACAACTAATCCATGATGATATCGATTTTGCTGAAAACAGAAAATTAGAAGCTGAACGCTTAAAAGAAGAGAACGAAGCACTGCTGAAATCAACGCAGGCTGAAATCTCTGAACTTATGGAAAACGCTAAAAATCAGGCGAAGAAAGAACAAGAGTCGATTATCGATGATGCACAGGCGCGTTCTTCTCAAATGATTCATGAAGCACAGGCGGATATTGAAAGAGAAAAAGAAAAAGCAATCCGTGATATTAATGATCAGGTAGCTGAACTTTCAGTACTGATTGCAGAGAAAATGATACAAAAAGAAATTAACTCTGATGATCAGAAAAACCTTGTAGCGAACTACTTACAGGAAGCAGGCGATAAATAATGGCTAATCTCAGTCAAAAATACGCCCAGGCTTTGTTCGACGTCGCAGAACAGCACGGCAGTCTTGAAGGTGTCAAAGCTGATTTCTATGAAGTGACTGAAGCAGCGGCTTCAGTCGGGAACTTTATTGAATTCATGGACAACCCGAAGATTACACGTGAGAAAAGAACTGCAGCGGTGGAAGCAGCTTTCGGTCAAAGCGACAGACTGCTCTTGAACCTGCTGCGCATCTTGTCGGATAAAAAACATATGTCATTGCTCGAAGAAATATACGGCGAATTCTTATCATTATATGATGAGGCTCACAATCAGGCACGTGTAACAGTGGAGTCGGTTTATAAATTATCTGCAGAAGAGCTGGATCAGCTTGGCCAGGTATTTATCGACAAAACAGGTTATGAAAAGTTACTTATTACCAATGAAAAAAATGAAGAACTTATCGGCGGCGTACGCGTGCTTATAGGTTCAAAAGTTTACGACGGTTCTTTACGGAACCAGCTGGACAATCTCAGAAATAATTTTAAAGAACATACGAATAGCTAAAGGAGTGACATTTTCATGGCAATCAAAGCTGACGAAATAAGTGCTCTCTTAAGAAGCCAAATCGAAAATTATGACAAGGATATGCAGGTTACCGATGTCGGTACTGTTATCCAGGTGGGTGACGGAATTGCACTTGCTCATGGTTTAAACGATGCGATGGCAGGAGAGTTAATTGAGTTCCCGAGTGGTGTACTCGGTCTTGCTCAAAACCTTGAAGAAAATAATGTTGGTATCGTAATACTTGGTCCAAGTGACGATATTAAAGAAGGCGACGAAGTTAAACGCACCGGCCGTATTATGGAAGTTCCCGTTGGTGAAGAACTTATCGGCCGTGTAGTGAACCCGCTCGGTCAGCCGATTGACGGCAAAGGCCCTATAAACACAACTAAAACACGTCCTATCGAAAGTCCTGCGACTGGAGTTATGGATCGTAAAAGTGTTGATGAGCCGCTGCAGACAGGAATTAAAGCTATTGACGCCTTAGTTCCAATCGGCCGCGGACAGCGTGAGCTAATTATCGGTGACCGCCAGACAGGTAAAACGACACTGGCAATCGATACTATTTTAAACCAGAAAGATCAGGACATGATTTGTGTCTACGTAGCGATTGGTCAAAAAGAATCAACGGTACGCCAGACAGTGGAAACGCTTCGTAAAAACGGTGCGCTGGATTACACAATCATCGTTACTGCGGGTGCAGCTGATCCTGCTCCATTACTATACATTTCACCATACGCTGGTGTATCTATGGCCGAAGAATTTATGTTTGACGGCAAACACGTTCTAATCGTCTATGATGATTTAACGAAACAGGCAGCTGCCTACCGTGAGCTGTCATTACTGCTGCGCCGTCCGCCGGGCCGTGAAGCATTCCCGGGTGACGTATTCTACCTTCACAGCCGTCTTCTTGAACGTGCTGCGAAATTAAACGATGATCTTGGAGGCGGCTCAATTACCGCACTGCCATTTATCGAAACACAGGCAGGGGACATCAGTGCCTTCGTTCCGACGAACGTTATCTCGATTACTGACGGTCAGATCTTCCTGCAGTCGGACTTGTTCCACTCAGGTGTGCGTCCAGCAATTAACGCCGGACTTTCAGTATCTCGTGTCGGTGGTTCAGCACAGATCAAAGCGATGAAAAAAGTAGCGGGTACGCTGCGTTTAGACCTTGCTGCCTACCGTGAGCTCGAAGCTTTCGCCCAGTTCGGATCGGATCTGGATGAAGCGACTAAAGCTAAATTAGACCGCGGTGCCCGTACAGTAGAAGTGCTTAAACAGCCTGAAAACGCACCGCTTAAAGTAGAAAAACAAGTTGTTATTCTGTTCGCACTTGTTAACGGCTATCTGGATGATGTTCCAGTTGAAGACGTTACCCGTTTCGAAGCAGAATTCCTGAACTGGCTGGAAGCAAACGACGCTGACTTATTAAACCAGATTCGTCAGACTAAGCAGCTTCCTGACAGCGATGCATACGATAAAGCAATTACAAGTTTCAAAAAGCTTTTCAACCCTTCTAACTAAGAAGTAAGTAATTACTAAGGTGGTGAATTCATGGTTTCACTCAGAGAAATTAAAGGCCGTATTGGCTCTACGAAGAAAATGAGCCAATTAACAAGCGCAATGCACATGGTTGCCAACTCTAAACTGTCCAGAGCTGAACAGAATTCAAAAAAATTCCAGCCGTACATGGATAAAATCCAGGAAACAGTGAGAGCAATTGCAGCCGGTGATACCGAAAGCTCACACCCTATGTTAGAAGAGAGACCAATTAAGAGAACGGGCTATATCATAATTTCAAGTGATACAGGTAAAGCTGGTCCTTATAATAACAATGTCGTTAAAGCTATCACTGAAGAAGCTGAAAAACGGCATGATAACAATCCCGATTCATATGATTTATTCGTCCTCGGAAAAATTGGCTATGAAACTTTAACAGGGCGTGGCTTCCATGTTACAAATCATCGTCTTGGATTACCCGACCAGCCGGACTTTGCCAGCGTAAAAGAAATCGCTGTTCAGTCGGTTAACGGATTCATAAATGAAGATATCGATGAGCTTTACATTATTTATAACAAGTTTGTAAATATTTTAGAGCAGCAGGTAACAGTTCGTAAAGTATTACCGCTGACAGAAACTGATATACAGACAGATCATTCTGAATCAGCACTCTCAAATTACGAATTTGAACCGGATAAAGAAACAATTCTTGAAACAATTTTACCTCAGTATGCCGAGAGTTTAATTTACGGCGCACTGCTCGATGCGAAAGCAAGTGAGCATGCAGCACGTATGACAGCTATGAAGGCAGCAACTGATAATGCGACAGAGCTTGTTGGCGATCTTCAGCTGCAGTATAACCGCTTAAGACAAGCGGCGATTACGCAGGAAATTACAGAAATCGTCGGCGGCGCATCTGCACTAGAATAATTGGGATTAGGAGGAAATTAAATGGCTTTAGGTCAAGTAGTCCAAGTAATGGGACCTGTAGTTGACGTGCGTTTTAACGAAGGTGAATTACCTGAAATTAATAACGCGCTGGTAGTTAAAATTGACAATGCTGATTCAGAGCCGATCTCTCTGACACTAGAAGTTGCGTTACATCGCGGCGATAATGTAGTCAGAACGATTGCGATGAGTTCTACTGACGGCTTGCGCCGCGGTGCTGAAGTAGAGAACACAGGTTCTCCGATTACAGTGCCTGTAGGAGAAGTGACGCTTGGTCGTGTATTCAACGTCTTAGGTGAACACATCGACTTAGATGGACCGATTTCAGCTTCTGAACGCCGTGATCCAATTCACCGTTTAGCTCCGAAGTTTGATGAACTGTCAACTTCAACTGAAATTCTTGAAACTGGTATTAAAGTAGTAGACCTTCTTGCACCTTATACTAAAGGTGGTAAGGTCGGTCTCTTCGGCGGTGCCGGCGTAGGTAAAACAGTTCTTATCCAGGAACTTATCAACAACGTTGCACAGGAGCACGGCGGTATTTCGGTATTCGCGGGTGTTGGTGAACGTACACGTGAAGGTAATGACCTTTATTACGAAATGAAAGACTCAGGCGTTATCGCGAAAACTGCAATGGTTTTCGGCCAGATGAACGAACCGCCTGGTGCACGTATGCGTGTAGCACTTTCAGGCTTAACAATGGCAGAATACTTCCGTGACGAACAGGGTCAGGACGTACTTCTGTTTATCGATAATATTTTCCGTTTCACTCAGGCGGGATCTGAAGTATCAGCGCTCTTAGGACGCATGCCTTCAGCTGTAGGTTACCAGCCTACACTTGCAACTGAAATGGGTCAGCTGCAGGAAAGAATCACGTCAACCAACGTTGGTTCAGTAACTTCAATTCAGGCGGTCTTCGTACCTGCCGATGACTATACTGACCCGGCTCCGGCTCAGACGTTCGCTCACTTAGATGCAACGACTAACCTGGAGCGTAAACTTTCAGAGATGGGTATCTACCCGGCGGTGGACCCGTTAGCATCTACTTCACGTGCGCTTTCTCCGGCAATCGTCGGCGAAGAACACTATAAAGTAGCGAGAGATGTTCAGTCTACACTTCAAAAATACCGCGAGCTGCAGGATATCATTGCTATTCTCGGTATGGATGAGCTTTCTGAAGAAGATAAAAGTACTGTATCACGCGCACGCCGCATACAGTTCTTCTTAAGTCAGAACTTCCACGTGGCAGAACAGTTTACGGGCCAGAAAGGTTCTTACGTACCTGTTAAACAAACAGTTCAGGACTTTAAAGCTATCTTGGAAGGCAAGTATGATCATGTACCTGAAGATGCTTTCCGTCTTGTTGGCGGCATTGAGGATGTACTTGAAAAAGCGCGTCAGCAAGGTGTAGAAGTCTAAAACGGGAGGGTAAAACATGGCAACAATTGCACTTGATGTAGTTACTCCTAACGGTTCTGTTTTCCACGAAGAAGACGCGGAAATCGTTATTCTTCAAACTAAACAGGGTGAGCTTGGTGTAATGGCCGGTCATATTCCGACTGTAACACCGCTTAAAATAGGTGTCCTTCGCGTTAAAATAAACGGTAAATTTGAATATCTGGCTGTAACGGAAGGGTTTGCAGAAATCAGACCTGAACAAATCACAGTACTGGTACAAGCGGGCGAGTTTTCGAAAGATATCGATTCAGAACGTGCCGATGCTGCGAAAGAGAGAGCGGAAAACCTGCTCCGTCAGACGCAGGATGAGCGTGTCGACAGATATCGTGCAGAGCTTGCTTTACAGCGCGCGGTTAACCGTTTAGAAGTATCTAAATATTAATTCCAAAAAGACTGGATCTTCCAGTCTTTTTTTTATCGGAAGGAGGAATTATCTTGGGTTTCTCACAGTTTGCATTAATGCATATTCTACTGCATCTTTTGTGTATTTCACTAGCATTCTGGGTATTAAAAGGAGTAAGGATTGAAAGTTTATTCAACAAAGGAGAAACCGGCAGAATCAGGCTGGTAATTATTCTGCTCAGTATCCTTTTAGGCACAGCGCTCAGCAACTTTATTATGGACATCTTCAGATATACACAGGAAGCATCGCTCCTGTTCAGCTAAATGCTTTACAAGTGATGCTGAAACACCGTATTATTATAATGAATGGTATAGAGAAATATGGAGTGAGAAGATGGATAGAATTATTGTTAAAGGCGGCCGAAAGCTGTCGGGTTCTGTTGAAATTGAAGGAGCCAAAAATGCAGTATTGCCGATTCTGGCAGCTTCGCTCTTAGCTGGCGAAGGACGTTCAATAATTAAAAATGTACCCGAATTATCAGATGTAAATACATTAACAAAATTAATTACGAGAGTCGGTGCAAAAGCATCAGCTGAAAAAAATAGTGTTGTTATCGATGCGAGCGGGGAATTGAACTGTGTCGCACCTTATGAATTAGTAAGTAAAATGCGTGCAAGCATGCTTGTTATGGGACCGTTATTAAGCCGTTACGGCTACTGCAATATTGCTATGCCCGGCGGCTGCGCAATCGGTTCGCGCCCGATCGAGCAGCACATTAAAGGTCTTGAAAAAATGGGAGTCTCTTTCGAACAGACTGCAGGTTATATAGAAGGTAAAATTGAAGGACGCCTTCAGGGGACTAAAATCCATATGGATTTCCCAAGTGTCGGCGCCACTCAAAACCTGATGATGGCAGCAAGTCTTGCCGAAGGTACTACTCACATTGAAAATGCTGCGATGGAACCTGAAATTGTCGATCTTGCGAATTACATTAACTCAATGGGCGGCCGTGTCATCGGTGCAGGTACCGGACATGTTAAAATTATAGGTGTTGAGAAACTGCACGGCGCAGAACATACCGTCATTCCGGATCGTATTGAGGCAGGTACATTTATGATTGCCGGTGCGATTACCCGCAGTGAAATTCTTTTAAAAAATGTTGTTATCGAGCATTTATCTGCAGTAGTGGCGAAACTTGAAGAAATCGGCATACGGTTTGTCGAGGAAGGCAATGATGTGAGAGTTATTCCGCTGGAAGATTATAAACCGACGGATCTAAAAACTATGCCTCATCCCGGTTTCCCGACAGATATGCAGAGCCAGATGATGGCGCTCTTAACGACAATTGACGGGACGAGTATCGTTACGGAAACAATATTTGAAAACCGTTTTATGCATGTGAGGGAATTTGCAGCAATGAACGCAAATATTTCACTTGAAGATAATCATGCGGTTATCCGCGGCGGCAGTCAGCTGTACGGTGCGACAGTGCGTGCTTCAGATTTAAGAGCAGGAGCGGCTCTCGTACTTGCAGGTCTCGCAGCTGACGGTTACACTACTGTAACTGAACTTCAGCATCTGGACCGCGGTTACGTGCGTTTCCATGAAAAATTGAAAGCACTTGGTGCAGATATTGAACGCGTGAACGACAGTGCGTCTGATAAGCATTTGGTGACATCAGAGTAAAGGGGTAATACTATGGCAGAACAACAGCAGAAAATAGTTCACCGTAGGTTCCCATTGTTGGTTAGAATTCTATTGTTTTTCTACGTTGCAATTGTTCTCGTCTTTTTAGGACTGATGATTGGCTTCGGCATACTGGATAATCCGTTCGGGGTGTTCCGTATTGAAACGTGGGAACATATCATTAACTTAACTAGGGGTTGACGACAGACATGCTGACATATGATCAAATTAAAGCAATAATTCCGCACCGCCCGCCGTTTTTGCTGGTTGACAGAATTACAGAAACAGAACCGGGCAAAAGCTGTAAAGGTATAAAACAGGTATCCGGGAACGAACCGTTTTTTGAAGGTCATTTTCCGGATTATGCTGTGATGCCGGGAGTACTGATAGTAGAATCACTTGCACAGGTAGGTGCTGTAGCACTGCTTCAGCAGGAAGAATTTAAAGGAAAGCTCGCATTTTTTGCAGGCATTGATAAATGCCGTTTCAAAAAACAGGTAACACCGGGCGATACTTTGGAACTGTCAGTAGAAATTACTAAACTCCGCGGACCGATTGGTAAAGGCTCTGCAGTTGCAACTGTCGGTGGACAGGTTGCATGCCAGTGCGAAATAACATTTGCAATTTCAGATAATGAAACAGACACAAAATAAAAAGAACAGCTGCACATCATGTAAATTTGATGGACAGCTGTTCTTTTTATTTATCTTCTTTTCTAAAGTTCTCTTTTGACTCCATGCGGGAATTGAATTCATTAATCAGCGCTTTTCCTTCGTAACCTTCTTCAACCAGAAATTCCAGCAGATCTTCTGCATAATTAGGCCCCTGATCAATAATAGAACCTTTAAAAATCACAGATATTTTATCATCCATCTGATTGATATCCATCAGCCTGCCTGAAAATTTAGCCGGAGCATTTGAAGGACGTGTAATAGTAACCATCATTTCCAGTAACTGGTTTTTTAATTTTTCTAAAATCGAAGACAAATCCCCATCGGTTACAATTTCAATAATCCACGGTGCGTCACCATATTCCATATTAATAATTACGCCGTCTTTTACTTCCGGAACGATAAAGTTTTGTTCCTGAATAATCTTCATATCTATTAATTTAAACGATTTCATATTTGCTGTCCCCTTTTAACAAAGTACAAAATTAATTTATTTGCAGCAAAAAATCCCCGGTAATTAAAAAACTGATTTATTTTGCTTATGTATTCATTATTATTGTATTATATATCGCACTGAAATGAAATTATTGTCTTTTGCAGAAAATTACCGCAAGTATTACATTGTAATCAGAAAGGGGGTGATAGTGAATGATGAACAAAGTATTGCTTGTCGGCGAACTTATCAGCAATAATGTTATTGCAAAAAATGCGCAGGGGAGTGTAAATGCATTTATCATTGCAACAGTCCGCGTGCCAAAAGATACCCGGAGAGATAAAGAAGTACATTTCTTATACTGCAAGGCGTTCGGTAAAAGTATCCCGGGTGTGCTTGACGAAGCGAAGACCGGCGACATATTATGTGTCAGCGGCCAGCTCGCGACCACATCTTTTACGAAGAAAGACGGTTCCAGGGAATACCGCATGGAAATATGGGCAGAGAGCATAAAACATGTGCCGGATAAAATCCGGGAACGCACTGATATATCAAATCCATCCCGCTTGATCGAACAGGCAGTACATCATTACAATATTAGTGAATCGCTTGGCGAAAAGTATGTACATACACTCAGCCAGGAAAAAACAGAACAGAAAACTGAAAAAGAAAAGCATATTGAAATAATTTCTAATATTGTAGATGAAAAAGAAAATGATAAAGATGAGACAGCACCTGATGATACTAAGAAAAAAATATTAGCCTGACAGATAGACCCGCCCTTTTGAACTGTGTTCTACACCCATTCATTCTCACACACATGCATACTGATGACCTGCTGCGGTTAATCAGTATGTTTTTTTGTATAAAAAAACAGATTCTTTACGTTCTTGGCATTTATGTTACAAATAACAGATTAGTCTGTTTACTTTAGCGTTTAGGTTGTTTTTACATAAACTTTACAAAAGGCGGTGCAATAACATTTTCTCGGCAGTTTTTAAATAAGCTGAAGAGACGCGGAAACTGAAAAAGAAAGAGTGTAATAAAGCGGCCAAAAGAGAAATGAGATTGTAACAAGATTGTAAAGTAAGGACAGTCTTTTTATATTGCTGTAACCTATGAAACATAATTATCCTCTATAATGTGAAACAGTGATAAAAACGTTAACGGTGCAAGCAGCCGTAAAATATAATAACAAATTTTTTTGGAGGATTATACAATTATGAAGAAAGTTTTAGCTTTAGGTGCAGCAGTCGCTGTATCAACAACGATTGCCTACAGTGCAGAAGCAGCATCTCATACAGTAGAATCAGGAGACTCTCTTTGGGCTCTTGCTGAAGAAAATAACGTGACGGTAGAATCAATTAAAAAAGAAAACAAATTAACTTCTGATGTAATCGTCCCAGGTCAGATTATTGAAATCGACGGTGAAAAAGAAGATAAAGAAGAAGTTAAAAAAGATAAAGAAGACAAAAAAGAAGAAGTTTACATAATCAAAGCAGGCGATACATTATTTGAAATCGCAGTGGAATTCGATGTAACAGTTGCAGAATTAAAAGAATGGAATAACTTATCATCAGACATTATCTTTGAAGGCAAAGAATTAATTGTTTCAGGTGATGCAGCTAAAGAAGCTGCACCAGTTGAAGAAGCACCGGCAGCAGAAGAAACATATGAAGAGCCTGCCGAAACAGAAGAGAATAACTACAGCTACCAGTCTGAAGAAGAGCCTGTACAGGAGCAGCCTGCACCAACTCCGGCTCCAAAGACTCAAAATGTCAGCACAAGCGCTAACACTAACAGCGGTTTAAACTGGGGTGCTTTAGCAGCATGTGAATCAGGCGGTAATGCGAGCGTAGTAAGTTCAAACGGTCTATACCACGGTCTTTACCAGTTTGACGCTCAAACTTGGCAGTCAGTGGGCGGATCTGGTGTAGCTTCGGATGCATCAGCAGCTGAACAGACAGAAAGAGCACAAGCTTTATATAACTCAAGAGGTTCATCACCATGGCCTGTATGCGGTGCAAGACTGTAATAACAATATAATTTTTAAAGACCGGGACAATTGTTCCGGTCTTTTTTCATTCTTAAAAACACTGTCCGATTGCGGATATGGTAAAATTAACAGAAAAACAAGGGGGCTTACTGATGCTGGAATTGAAAAATGTATCCAAACATTTTGGGAAAGTGCGTGCTGCGGAAAATCTTTCTTTCAACTTGAAAAAAGGAGAGGTTTTTGGTTTTATCGGACCAAACGGTGCCGGGAAATCGACGACGATACGGATGATTATCGGCGCCTTGAAACCCACTCAGGGAGAAATCCTCTATGCAGGAAAAAATATAAAGAAAAATAAAAAGTATATTGAAAATATCGCTTACGTTCCCGGAGATGTAAACCTGTGGGGAAACCTGACCGGAGAAGAAGTAATCAACTTTATGATGAAGACACGCGGTTATGAGAACAATGAAGAAAAGTGTCGGCTCATCGACAAATTTAAATTGGACGGCAGTAAAAAATCGAAGACTTATTCAAAGGGGAACCGGCAAAAAGTTGCATTGATCAGTGCTTTTTTAAGCGATGCGGAACTTTTAATCTTTGATGAACCGACGACGGGGCTCGATCCGCTGATGGAACGTGTTTTCCACGAGGAAGTAATACAGGCGAAAAATGCGGGGAAAACAATTCTTTTATCGAGCCATATATTATCGGAAGTGGAGAAGCTGGCTGACCGCATCGCCATTATCAGAAATGGTAAGATTATAGAATCCGGCAGTATGGCTGAACTGCGTCATATCACACGGATGGAATATATAATTGATACGGATGATGATATTACAGCCTTAAAACACCGGAGTTTTGTTCATGAATTTTCAGAATCACCCGATGGTTATCATTTATTTATCGACAATGAAAAAATCCCGGAGTTTCTGAAATATTTAAAATTATATAACTTGAAAAGTTTAACCACCGCACCACCGCGGCTGGAAGACATTTTTATGCGCTATTACGAGGATAGCCAATGACTTATTTCAATATGCTGATGAAGAATCTGAGAGTGAAATCAGCGCTTTGGATAATTGCACTGTGCGGTTTATCACTCGCAGTACCGCCGGTGTTCGAAGGGCTGTACAGTACGTCAGCAGAACGGGAAGGTATGAAAATGACAGTGGACAATCCGGCGATGATTGCGCTGATTGGTCCGGTGCCTGGCGGAGAATATACAACAGCTGTGATGTTCGGTCATCAGATGCTGATGTTCATGGCATTGTTTCACGGTCTTTTCAATCTTATAATCGCAAATGGTCTGGCCCGAAAAGCTGAGGACGCGGGATTAACCGAATATATCCTGAGCGCAGGTGTCGGCCGAAAAACTATAGTTACAGCCCAGCTGATGAACGGTGCGGTTATTAATTTGCTGGTCTTTGTTATATTAGCGGGCGGTTTAAGTTTATATAATATTGATGGCCTGTCCTTATACGGAAACTTTTATTATGCACTCGGTCTTGCCTTATTCGGTTTTTTATTTTTCGTTATAACACTGGTATTCGGAAACTTATTCGACAGCGGCGACCTGACCTTCGGCATGTCCCTTGCGCTGCTCCTGGGGTTCTACTTATACCGTGCAGTAACAGACGCTTTAGATACAACTTACTCGGTAATATCACCATATCACTGGCTGTCGCGCATTGAAGTATACGGGAGTAACTCGGGAATATGGCTGCTGCCGTTTGCTGTGATTTTAATCCTGATTGTCCTGAGCTGCGTATTATTTTTAAAGCGTGACATCGGGGACAGTTATATAAAAATAAATAAAGAAAAGAACATAAGAAAAATATCCAGCTATCCTAAACTTGCTTTTCTAAATATGCGGGTAATGATTTTCAGCTGGCTGGCCGGTCTGTTTGCCGCCGGCTTATCTTACGGCTCCATATTCGGAGATTTGGAGAGTCTGATCGGAGATAATGATATGCTCCGGGAGGCACTCGGCGACAATAATCCGGCAGTCTTCTTTATCGGCATGCTGCTGGTGATATCGGCGCTAATATCGGCTGTGCCCGCTCTGATGATTAACGGACGTATCCTCACCGAGGAGAAAAAGGGACGCCTGGAAGTGATGAATGCCGGTACGCTGAACCGGAAAGTATCGCGCGGTACTATTTTTACAACACATTATCTGTACGGTATCGGGACAGGAGTGTTATCTTTTCTCTTGACGATAGCCGGCATGTATCTTGCCAGTATAAATGTTGCGGATTTGAGTGTTTCTCTTAAAGACTTCGGTCTTGCGGCAATAAATTACTGTGCGGGTATTATATTTATAGCAGGGATATCCGCATTATTTGCGGGAATCTCCAGAAAGCTGCATACTGCAGCATGGATATATATTGCCTATATCTTTTTTGCAAACTACTTTGGCGTGCTGATAAATATCGATGAAGTGTATTTAATGCTCAGCCCGTTTTACTATTTAAGTGATATGCCTTACGAAAGCATGAATATCAGTGCTGTTTTAATTATCGCGGGCCTCGGAATTCTTTTTGCGGCAATCGGAACGTCGGTGTTCAGACGCCGCAATCTGCTTTGACGGCTAAAAGAAATATGGTACGCTTATGTCAATAAAAAGAATAGAACCCGCTGGGGGCGCCGGTACGGCTGAGATAGCGAATGCTTGTCCCTTTTCACCTGATCCAGGTTATGCTGGCGTAGGGAAGTGCAGATGATTACAGACGAAATCTCTTAATCGATCCAACCCGCTTCCCTGGAAGCGGGTTTTTTATTACAGGAGGATATATTTAATGACTTTACCTATTGGTTTAACTGTTGCAGGAACTGATCCGACAGGCGGAGCGGGAATATTTGCGGATCTTAAAGCAATGCACTCGCGGGGTGTTTACGGTATGGCTGCGGTGACTTCACTGACTGCGCAGAATACACTCGGTGTCCAGGACGTTTACAATGTGCCGGCGGATTTTATCGACAAAGAACTGAACAGCATATTTTCGGACGAAGTGCCGCATGCAATGAAGACTGGAATGGTGGCAGAGGCGGATATGATGACTGTGATTGCCGAATATATCCGGAAGTATAATATTCCGTACGTCATGGATCCGGTAATGATAGCAACGAGCGGAGACCGTCTGATGACGGACATATCGATGGCGACACTGATTGATACGCTGCTCCCGCTGTCACACATAGTAACACCGAATCTTCATGAAGCAGAAGCGATTGCGAATATGACTATCCGGACAGAAGAAGATATTCACCGGGCTCTGAAAATATTTGTTGATGAAATGGGCGCAGCCAGCGTGATTATTAAGGGCGGCCACCTGTCGGGTGATGCAACTGATTATTTATATGACGGGAAAAAAATTTCAACTTTAACAAGAGCGCGTATTGATACGGATCAGACGCACGGTACGGGCTGCACTTTCTCGGCAGTTTTAACAGCCGAGCTTGCAAAAGGCCGTACGGTCGAAGAAGCGTTCAGAACAGGTAAAGCATATATTACCAGTGCAATACAAAATTCTCCCGGTATCGGTAAAGGCAGCGGACCGGTGAATCATTTCAGCTATCAAGGAGACTGATTCAGATGATAGAAGAGTTAAGAAAAAACACACCGCTTGTAGTATGTATTACGAACGACGTCGTGAAGCCTTTTACTGCAAACAGTCTCTTAGCACTCGGAGCATCTCCGATTATGAGCGGTGAAAAAAGCGAAGCACCGGATATTTTAAAACATGCGGGAGCACTGCTTTTAAATATCGGCACGTGCACGGAAGAAAAAGTGCCGCTGTATGAAGAAATGGCACACTGTGCCAATCAGTATAATATTCCGATTGTTCTCGATCCGGTCGGTTACGGCGCATCAGTGTTTCGCAGAAATCTGACTGATAAACTGCTCAGTGAATACGACATTGCACTTGTGAAGGGGAATGCCGGGGAAATACTTGCTCTAAGCGGTAAAGAAGCGGTGTCTAAAGGCGTTGACTCCATCATAGAAGGAAATACGCTGGATATCGCAAAAGCGGCCCACAGCATGTTAAACGCCCCTGTGCTGGTTACCGGTGAGATGGATGCGTATGTAAACGAAAAACAGACAGTCATAATGCACAACGGGCATAAGTATCAGGAAGTGATTACAGGATCAGGTTGTGTGCTCGGCGCGATAACAGCAGCGTTTTTAGCGGTGGAAGAAAGTACAGAAAGTATCGTTGCTGCAGTCAGCCTGTATAACATAGCAGCTGAAAAAGCGGCAGGAGCCGCCGGCGGCCCGGGAACTTTTGCCGCTCTCCTGATCGATGAAATTTATAACTTTAAAACAGCAGATTTCAGTGTGAAAAGAGTGGATTATTATGAATAAAGACATATTGAGACTGTATCTGATTGCCTCTTCATCCAGTTTTAAAAATCCGCTGAAGGATCTGGAAACTGCTTTTAAAGCAGGGGTAACATGTTTTCAGCTCCGGGAAAAAGGGGCGGATATTAAGACGGGCCAAGAACTTTTAGACTTTGCTTTGGACGTGAAGGCGCTGTGCAGCCGGTATAATACAGCGTTCATTATTAATGATGATGTGCTCTTAGCAGAAGCAGCTGAGGCAGACGGTATTCATATCGGTCAGGATGATATGAATCCGGATATGCTGCCGGAGTACTTTAACGATAAAATTATCGGTCTGTCCGTCGGCAATTTAACAGAACTTAAATCAAGCAGCCTGTCCCGGATAGCGTATCTCGGTATCGGTCCGGTGTTCAGCACTTTATCGAAAGAAGATGCGGGTGAAGCAATCGGCACAGAAGGGTTACGGAAGTTAGTAAACCATACGAAATTACCGACGGCAGCAATAGGCGGGATCACTGAAGAAAACTATAAAAGGTGCCTCGACAGCGGGGTGGACGGAATCTGTGTCATTTCAGCAATAACAGGAGCGGATAATATTGAACAAACCGTGACAGCTTTGTTGCAGTAACTTTGTGAAATATTGACCGTATGCTATGAAATTGGTTTTTATACACCTTTATTTATGGTACAATCTTTTTTATGTGAGATATTACTTAGAGGTGAAGAAATGATTAAAAAGTGGCTATTACCAGCGTCTATGGTACTGGTACTATTCCTTGCCGGGTGTGACTATTCACAGCCTGAGAATAGAGACGGCTTCTTCTATAACACTCTCGTCCAGCCGATGGATACATTACTGCACTGGCTTGGAGATAATCTGGACAATAACTACGGTCTGGCTATTATCGTCATTACGCTGATTGTGAGACTGGCAATTTTCCCATTCATGATGCGTACATATAAGAATCAGATGATGATGAGAGAAAAAATGAAGATTGTCAAACCAGAAATGGAAGCAATTCAGCAGCGCGTTAAAGTTGCGACTACACAAGAAGAAAAAATGGCGGCTCAGCAGGAAATGATGGGGCTTTACAAAAAGCACGATATCAATCCGCTGAATATGGGCTGTCTGCCGATATTTATTCAAATGCCGGTTGTCATGGCTTTATACTTTGCATTAAAATTCCCTTCAGAGGGCGGACTCAATGCCCATCCGGATTTCCTGTGGATGGACTTAACACAGACAGATTACTTCATGGTTGCAATTGCAGGTATTGTATACGCAGTTCAAGCTTGGGTATCAACGCGCTATGTGGCAGAAGAACAGCGTAAGCAAATGCAGCTGTTCATGTATATTTCTCCAATAATGATTATTTGGATTTCAGCAATTTCACCATCAGCTCTCCCATTATACTGGGCAGTCGGCGGTATCTTCCTGATCTTCCAGACTTGGGCAGGTAACACATTCTATCGCAAGAAAGTCAACGAAGAAATGGCACCGATTATTGCTGCGCATGAACGCGAACAGGCTGAAAAAGAAGCGCGCGTTAAAAATGCTAAAGTTAAGCCTAAGAAAAAACGTAAAAAATAAATCATCGATAAAGTATGAGAGCGGAACCCGGAAGAAGGTTCTGCTCTTTTTTTTGTTTTAAGCAGGAAGGATGATAAACATTTACCAAGAAAAACGTAACTTCAAAAGCCGTACGTTAGACTTCTAGAGGAATAGCATCTGCGTGAGACTACAGGCTCACGCGATGCCCCAGAAAAGCTAACGTACGGCTTATTTATACTGTAAACATTTATGTCCCAGCCTCGAATCATATAAGTATTACAGGATTGGAGATATTAAATTTGCGAGGCCTTCTTTCATCTTAATCCACAGGCCGCGTTTCTCATATTTTTCAGCAGTGAGTATCTCACAGTGTTTAATATCTTCTTCAAATATTTTACGGTGTTTTACCGCTTCTTCATCATCGTACATAAACGCGTTAACTTCAAAGTTTAATATAAAGCTGCGGTTATCGATGTTGGTCGTTCCAACAGAGACCACTTCGTCATCGATAATAAACACCTTCTGGTGCAGAAAGCCCGGCTGATACATATAAACTTCCGCGCCCATTTTCATGAGGGATGCAACATTTGAATATGTAGCCCAGTAAACGAAGGGATGGTCCGGGAAGCTTGGAATCATTATTTTGACTTTGACCCCTGATAAAATCGCAATGCGTATCGCTTCCATTATTGACTGGTCGGGAATGAAGTAAGGTGACTGAATATGAATCGTATGCTGGGCTCTGTAAATCATCTTCAGGTATCCGTACTTTATCTGCTGGTAATCCTCGTCGGGTCCGCTTGAAGCTATCTGCATTGTCGTCTCGCCGACAGAATCTATTTCAGGGAAGTAATGATCTTCATGTTTCATATTATTGCGTGTATCGTGCGAGTTCCAGTCAAGCATAAAGCGGAGCTGCAGAGATTTCACAGCATTTCCTTCAATGCGGAGGTGGGTATCCCGCCATGCTCCCATTTTTGGATCGCGTCCGAGGTATTCGTCACCGACGTTGGCACCGCCGATATATCCGATTTTACCGTCAATCACAACAATTTTCCGGTGATTGCGGTTGTTGATGCGGGGATTGATCAGCGGCAATTTGCTCGGGAAAAATGCCTCGACTAAACCGCCGGCATCCCGTATATCGCTGAAGTTTCTAAGCGATAAAGACCGGGAGCCGATGTCATCGTATAAAATCCGGACAGAAACGCCTTCTTTTTGCTTCTTTAAGAGCGCTCTGTAAAGTTCTTTGCCGATATTGTCCAGTTTAAAAATATAATACTGGAAATGAATATGGTCTTCCGCGTTCTCTATATCTTTCAGCATCTGAGCAAATTTGTTATTCATATCGGTAAAAGTAGTGACATCGTTATTGCTCGTCACAAATGACTGATTGTTGTAAAGGAGCATATGAATCTGCTTTTTATGTTTTTCTGCAACAGCATTTGAAAAGGTTAAACGGTTATGTTTAATTTCTTCCAGCTGCTCACTGACGAGATGCTCGAGCCCCACTTTATCATCTTCGTCCAATTTGAAAAGATCCTGGCGGTAGATGGTGCGTCCGAAGAGCATGTAAAGTATGAAACCTACAATCGGAAGAAAGAATAGTACTAAAATCCATGCCCAGACGCTTTGGGCGCTGCGGCGTTCGAGAAAAACAAGCCCGCCGGCTAAAAGGAAGTTGATTATAAACAGGATGACAGTAACAATTGTAATTACCGTCGCATCTGTGATGTAAATATCCAAAAACGGTATTTGCACGAATGTCCACCTTCTTTAGAAAAAAGTTAATAAGTCTGTAATAATTAATATCTGAAAAGTATAGATAATTATAGCATAAACAAGTACAATTAAGTTAGCTATAAAAAGGGAGTGTCAATATGCGCAAAAACGACAAAAGCAAAGTCAAAGAAGTCGTCCAGCTGCTGCATGAACTCGGTGTTAAAGTGACGGTTTCCAAGTCAAGATTTGAAATTATGAATCGCATAGCAAATAAAGATCAGCTCAGACTGAAAGAAAATAATATTTAAAATAAAAACTGCTGAGAGGGTGTTCCCTCTGAGCAGTTTTTATATATTTTTAGCACCTTTACTGAGGTGATGGAAATACATGCTGAGCATAATGCCGACGGCGAGCATATTTGACCACAGACCGCTCCCGCCGTAACTGATAAAGGGAAGCGGCAGTCCGGTGATCGGCAGCAGCTGAATCGTCATGCCGATATTCTGAATAATATGGAAGACGAGCAGTGCAAGGTAGCCGATAATGAAATAGGATGCAAAGCTGTCAGTTGCCATGAAGGCCATGCGGATTAAATGCATCACCAGCATAAACAGAACAATGATGACAATGGTCGAGCCGATAAAGCCGAACTCTTCCCCGATGATAGTAAAGATAAAATCGGTGTGGTTTTCAGGAATGTAAATAATACCATCGGCATAACCTTTGCCTGTAATCCCGCCTGAACCAATCGCGATAAGCGAGTTCGTCAGCTGAAATCCGCTGTCGGACTGGAACGCTTCCGGCGAGAGCCAGGAATAGATACGCTCAAACTGATACGGATGTATGCCCAAATAGCGTTCCAGTAAATCCGGCCGGTACAGGATACCGAGTATAAGCGCCAGGCCGGTTGCTCCGGACACAGAAAGTGTCGGGATAATCAGCCACCAGCTGATGCCTGAAACCACTACAAGTCCGAGGAAGATGGCAATCATTACGAGTACCGTACCAAGGTCGTTCTGCAGCAGGATAAAGAGCATCGGCAGAATGGAAATTAAAATCAGCTTAAGAAGCAGCCTCAAATCCATGGATAAGGTATTCGTTAACTTATACTTGTTATGCTGGCTGATTACATAAGCCATTGTTAAGATATATATGATTTTTACGAACTCCGACGGCTGGATACTGAAAAATCCGAATTGATACCAGCTCTTAGCCCCGTTAATAATCGGAGTTACCGATGATACGGGTGCAATATACAAAATGACCAGACTTAAAACGCCGAGGATATATAAGATCCATGTATAGTTTTTGATGAGCTTAAACGGTATCAGCATTAAGCCGAAGGCAAGCAGGAAACCCAAACCGTAAAATGCAATCTGCCGGGTGCTGAAATCAGTACCGTACTGGCCGCTGGTCATAGCCGAGCTGATTGATATTACACTGATAGAAGCAAGCAGCAGGATTAAAATAACAAGAATCCAGTCGATGCGTGCAAAAAAGTTTGAATTTTGTCGTGTATATTTATTATTACTCAAGAAAGTCACCTAATTCATATAGAAATCATGACATTTAGTATACAACTATTTTATAATTATAAACAGTAAATACAAAAAATTAGGATGAAAAACTATGATAGAAGCTACGATAGAACAAATAGCAATATTTTGCGGAGGAGTTATGAACGACCGTGCAGAAGCAGTGAAAAACACCATGATTAAAGGTGTGTCAATTGACACAAGGACTCTGGAAAGAGGCAACGTCTTTGTGCCTTTTAAAGGGGAGCATGCCGACGGGCATAAGTTTATTGAGACAGCTTTTTCAAAAGGCGCAGGCGTCACGCTCAGCGAACATGATGCTGACAATATGGATTATCCGGCTATTCACGTGACTGACGGCCTTAGTGCCTTGCAGAATCTTGCACAGGAATACTTGAAGACAGTAAAGCCGGCAGTTATCGCAGTAACAGGTTCGAATGGCAAGACGACGACGAAAGATATGCTCGAATGTGTTCTCGGCACAAAATACAAGGTGCAGAAAACGCCGGGCAACTTCAATAATGAAATCGGCATGCCCCTGACTATTTTACAATTGGATAAAGATACCGAAATATCTATTCTCGAAATGGGTATGGATAAAGTGGGGGATATAAATTTTCTAAGCAGAATGGCAGAGCCGGATATTGCTGTAATTACAAGCGTTGGAGAATCTCATATCGAAATGCTGGGGTCAAGAGAAAATATCGCCAAAGCAAAATACGAAATTGTTGATTATTTAAAAGATAACGGAACATTTATTTATTCCAGAGATTATCCGCTTCTCGATGAAATTGTTAAGAAAGACACGGCATATGACATTCAGACTGCGGGACTTCTTGAGGCGAATCAGTACACGATTGGCAGTGTGACAGAAAATGAACAAGGCACGCATTTTACTTTTAAAGATGTGCAGTTTGATATTCCTCAGCTCGGTATTCACAACGCCTTGAATGCATCCCTTGCTGTACTTGCTGGAGAAAAACTTGGAGTATCACTGAAAGAAGCTCAGGGAAATCTTTCCGGACTTAGAGTGACAAGCATGAGAATGGAGCGCATTATGCACGAGAGCGGCACCTTAATAGTCAACGATGCTTACAATGCTTCAAAAGCGAGTATGATCAGCGCTGTCGATACGGTCGGCCGTATGGCTCATAAGACAAAAATTCTTGTCCTGGCCGATATTCTGGAACTTGGGGATTACAAACAGGAGCTGCATGAAGATGTTGCCTACTTTATTAATGAAGGAAAGTATCAGTTTACGAAAATTTACACGTTCGGTGATGGCGCCGGATATATCCATGACGCCTTAACATCGGAAGATAAAGAACATATCTCATCGATTGATGAACTGCGTGACAAAGTACAGGCGCATTTTAATGAAGATACAGTGATTCTGCTGAAAGGATCACGCGGTATGGCAGTGGAAAGGGTGATTGACGATATCTAAAATCGGAGTACTGTTTTTGCACGGCTATACAGGCGGACGCTTCGAGCTCGAGCCCACCTTTCGGTATTTAAAAAAACGCTACGACTTTGAATATGAATTTCCCCAGTATCCCGGTCATGGAACCACGCTGAATTTATCTTACGTAACGGGGGATGACTGGTACCGGGAAGCGGAGGAAGCATATTTAAACTTAGCTGCCCGTGCCGATAAAATATTCGTCATCGGATTTTCAATGGGCGGGGTGTTTGCGAGTTTTATTGCACAGAAGTACCAGGTCGACAAGCTGGTGCTGATTGCTCCGGCCTTCGACCACACTAAGCTGAGCCGGCTGAACAGACTTAAGCTGTCTCCTGTAGAAGTAAGGGACCATATTGAACTGAATCTGGCAGCAAAGGTCAGACCCAGACTGAAAAATATTCCCCTCAGGGCAATGCAGGAATTTATTAAAATTGTCGAGGCGAAAATCGGCGATTTAAAAAACATCCGGTGTGAAACATTGCTTATTCACGGAAAAATTGATTTGCTGGTGCCGTATCAGACGAGCATTGAAGCTAAAGAAAAAATCCTGCATTCAAAACTTGTACTTATGGAACACACACCCCATTTGATTATGTATACAGAAGATAAGCTGCTGAAGCTGAATATACTGACTGAAAGATTTTTATTTCTTGACGTCCAGTTAAAACATCTTGTGGATTAAAGTGTTAAGTGTTACTATAGAGAAGTTGTACATGCGAGAAATGAAATAGTCAAAGGAGACTAAAGTTTGAAGATTTTTAAAGAATTAGGTATTAGTGACGATACAATTCAGTCGCTAACTGATATGGGGTTCACAGAACCTACCCCAATCCAAGTGGAAAGTATTCCCTTAGCATTAGAGAGAAAAGATATCATTGGTCAGGCTCAGACTGGTACTGGTAAAACTGGTGCATTTGGTATCCCTATTATAGAAAATACAACTAAAGGTGCAGGAACCCAAGTTGTTATATTAACGCCGACAAGAGAATTAGCAGTTCAGGTCAGCGAACAAATTAAAGCATTTTCTAAGAGAAAGAAATTAGCTACTGCAGTTATTTTCGGCGGCATGAGCATAGACCGTCAGATTAAAGACCTTAAAAGACAACCCGAAATCATTGTGGGTACACCAGGCCGTATGATCGACCACATCAACCGCCGCACACTTAAATTGCAAGATGTTCACACACTTGTATTAGACGAAGCGGACGAAATGATGAACATGGGCTTCATCGATGACGTTAAGTTCATCATGAGCAAAGTGCCTGAAGACAACCGCCACACACTTCTATTTTCAGCTACAATGCCTCGGGCAATCCAGGATTTAGTAACGCGTTTCATGGACAAACCTCACATCGTTAAAACGATGAACCAAAACAATTCCGATCCGCTAATCGATGAATTCTATACAATTGTAAAAGAGCTGGAAAAACTTTCTGTTTTCACATCATTCCTTGATGTTCACCAGCCTGAACTTGCAATCGTATTCGGCCGTACAAAACGCCGTGTAGACGAATTGACAAGTGCATTGATTGCAAAAGGTTACCGTGCGGAAGGTTTACATGGAGATATTACTCAATCTAAACGTCTTGAAGTACTGAAGAAATTCAAGAACAATTCATTAGATATTTTAGTAGCTACCGACGTAGCTGCAAGGGGCTTAGATATTTCGGGTGTATCACATGTGTACAACTTCGATATTCCGCAGGATACTGAGTCGTATACACACCGTATTGGACGTACCGGCCGTGCCGGTAAAGAAGGAATGGCGTTAACATTCGTCAATCCTGTAGAGATGGACTTCCTGCGTCAGATAGAAAAAGACAAGAAGAAACCAATTCACACACTTCGTCCACCAAGTAAAAAAGAAGTAGAAAAAGCTCGTGAAAACGAAGTCTTTGAAAAAATCGGTGCATGGTTAGCTGATAACAAAAATCAGCATACTTTCGAAGTAGCTGATGGGTTAATGAAAACTCATGAGCCGCGCGAAGTCATTGCAGCGTTAGTAAACGAACTTCTGTACGCCAAAGAAGATGACAACATTCAACTGTCATTTGAAAAACCACTTTCTCGCAAGGGTCACGGCGGACGCAGAGGTAAACCGAACTATAATAAAGGCGGCCAGAGAAGCGGCGGCAACAGACGCGGACGCGACAACGGCAGACCGGGAAGAAACAGCGGCGGCAGACGCCAGGGCGGAAAACCGTCATCAGGCGGACGCACAAGCAAGCAAGGCCGTGTATTTAAAGATCATCAGAAATAATAATGATTCTTACAAAGCATTCACTTTTCAGTGAATGCTTTTTTATGTTTTCCGAGTGTTGTATTATAGAGATAAACTAACAGTTGGAAGGGTTGCTTATGATAGAGTTAAACGCGCGTGTCAGACCGTACATGACAGTCAAAGCATTATTAATATGGGTAACCAGTATACTTATATTTACTATAGCCGGCATTGCAGTATATTTTTTTTCCTGGCCGGTATGGCTGTATTATATTTTTATCGGTCTGCTCCTATTAGAGCTGGCGGGATTTGTTATCTTACGGCCCTGGATATACACGAAAGTGACATCTTACGAGCTTTTCGAAGACAGAATTGTTGTAAGACAGGGCTTCTTTACAGTGAAAACCCAGATGATTCCGATTAAAAGAGCGCAGGGTGTCGAATTTAAAACAGGTCCATTGTCGAGAAAATATGATTTAGCTGCGGTCCGTATTAAAACTGCAGGTATCGGAATCGATATGCCGCCGCTTCAAATTGATGAAGCACGCGGTCTGAAATCGGATATTATTGACATCGTAAAGGAGGAAAGTACAGATGTATAATCCTCAGAAACTTCATCCTGTTGCATATGCAGGAAGTGTCGTTAAAGGAATTAAGACGATGTTTTTCCCGGCAATTATAATTTTCTTTAATATGAGGGAAGAACTGTTTTCGGGCTCGGTTACTCCGTGGATGCTGTTCAGCGGTATTGGAATACTCTTCCTGATTTTTGCAGTATTCACCGGTTTCGATATGATCAATATTTACAGAACGAGATTCTGGCTTGAAAATAATAAGTTTGTTTTTAAAAACGGGATATTTACACGAAATGAAAAGGAATTGGATATTAAACGCATCCAGTCCATCGATTTTAATGAACCATTTTTCCATCGTATTTTCGGCGCGGTTCAGCTCGATATTTTAACGCCCGGAGACGGTATTAAAATCGATACGATTAAAAAATCGCAAGGTAAAGATATTCAGAAAGTGATTTACGAAACACAGGAAGATATTGAAAGTGAAGAAATTGCAGTAAATCCGGGAGATTCAAGTCCATGGCCGAGAGAAGCTGCTCTTGAATCCGGGACAAAAGCAGCAGGACGTGAATTCGTTACACTGAAGAAAATGAATTTCAAAGAACTTATTCTAATGGCGATGACGAGCGGGGGGCTCGGAGTTTTTGCCGCGATATTTTTCGGTGTTCTGAATGTAGTCGGCGGCGAAATTTTGATTGAAAATTATTTTGAGTACTTCAGCGGACTCGTCAGAAGTCTGGTGTTCGGCATCGTTGTCGCCTCTCTTATCTTTGTAATTATCGGCTACGTTATCGGTACTGTAATAATTATGGTGCGTAATTACGATTATACATTAAAGCAGAGCGGGGATGATTTGACAGTCGAATACGGTTTGTTCTCTAAAAAGAATAAGAGTGTCAATATAAACAGAGTGCAGAACGTCATTATTTCCGACAGTATTCTTCGGCGCTTAATCGGCTATTATGCGCTGTCGGTATCGATTACGAGCGACTCTCTTGAATCCGACCAGATCGACGGGAAAGTTCAGCTGCTGCCGTTTATTAAGAAGAAAGAACTGTACAGCATTATCGGAGACATTTTCCCGAATTATCACATGGAACTTCCAAAGCGTATTGTGCCGTTTCGTGCAATACGCCGTTATTTCCAGATTACACTGCTGATTTTCATTATCGGCACCGGAATACTCGCTTATTTCTTCCACGGTGAAACATTTATGACATACGTATATATCGGAGTCGCGGTGATTCTGCTGCTTCTGATTGCAAGCGGTATATACAGCGCGAGAAATGTCGGCTATGCCATTTATAAGGACGAGATTAATATGATGACGGCTTCCTTCTTTACGCGTCGCCACTATGCAATTAAGCGGGATAAAATTATCGACACGACTTACCACCGCAATCCATTTTTACACCGCGCGGATTTAGGACATATCGAGGTATCAACCCCCGGCGGCATTGCGAGCTCGTCGGCAGAAATTAAATTTATTGAAAAACGCGATATAGAAACAATTTGGAATTTTATAGAGAGGGGGCATGACGATGAAACGAATATCGCCGAAAGCGATCAAACTGTGGAGGATAAGGGAACATATTAATGCAGGCGTCTGGCTGATCATCGCAGCTGCAATCGGCATCGCCCAAATATTCTTTGATTGGCTTCCGTGGTGGGTGTTTTTAATCCCTGCTGCCGCAGCGATTTATATAGTCATCGTTCATGCATGGATTATCCCAAAACTCCGCTATAAGTATTTCAGGTATAAAGTGCTTGAGGATGAAATACGGATTCACAGCGGTATCTGGTTTAAGTCTGAAAAAGCGGTGCCGCTGTACAGGGTTCAGAATATAGATACGACCGTCGGACCGATTATGAAGCGGATGAACTTAAAAGGCATCTCGCTGCAGACTTCGGCTGAGAAATTATATATACCTGAATTGGAAACAGATAAGGCGGACCGGCTGCGTCACGATATCCGGAATCTGATTAATAAAAACATGAGCAAACAGCAGAATGAGGGAATGTTATGATTACAGGGCTCGGGACGGATATTATAGAAATTTCACGTATTAATAAAGTAAACAAAGATGACCGTCTGGCAAAGCGGATTCTGACAGCGGATGAACTTCATCATTATAGAAATATGACCAGTGAAGCTCGTAAAATCACTTATCTGGCAGGGCGTTTTGCAGTTAAAGAAGCATACAGCAAAGCGCTCGGCACGGGCATCGGCGGAGCAGTGAGCTTTACTGATATTAACTGCGTGAACGACAAGAACGGCAAACCGTCGCTTACTAATGCTCCAAATGCCCATGTTTCGATATCTCATTCAAGAGATTATGCTGTCGCAACGGTTATTATTGAGGAGGCTTAAGTAATGAGCGATAAATATTACAGGAATACAGTACTCGATGTAAATCTTGCTGCCGTAGAAAAAAACTACAGAGCAATTCAGGGGATTAATCCTGAGAAGACACTCATCGCGGTTGTTAAGGCGAATGCATACGGCCTCGGCGCAAAAGAAATCAGTGAACATCTTGCCAAGGCGGGAGTTTCATTTTTTGCAGTCGCAACATTGGACGAAGCAATCGATCTCCGTATGCACGGCATTAAACAGAAAATATTAGTACTCGGCACAATCAGCCCCGAACATATTAATAAAGCAGTTCAGCACCGCATCGCCGTTACGGCTCCGAATCTTCAGTGGGTGCAAAAAGCGAAGGATGAAGTCAGTGATAAGTACGACAAAGCAGTCTGGATTCATATTAAAGTAAATACGGGAATGAATCGCTACGGCACATCAGACGTTTCTGAAATTATGGAAATGATTACTGAGATAAATTCATTTGACCGTTTTATTTATGAAGGAATTTTCAGCCATTTTACTTCGAGCGATGAAGATAATGACATCACCTCAGTTGAATTTAATCTGTTTAAAGAGATTGTCAGTCAAGTGGAACGTCCGGAATATGTTCATATCTCAAACTCCGGCGGTGCCCTGACTTTAAAAGAAGAGTTTACAACTGCAGTCCGGACGGGTATTGCGCTCTACGGCTATTACCCAAGCAGATACACGGCCTCAGCGACTCCGGTTATGCTCACTCCATCGGTTAAATTATCAACTGAAATTGCAGCTGTTCATCACTTGGAACCTGAAGAAAGTGTCAGCTACGGCCGAAAATATACAGCTGAAACAAGTGAAACTGTCGCGACTTTGCCGATTGGCTACGCAGATGGGTTATTAAGGCGGCATAGTGGGTATAATGTAAAACTAGAAGATGGTACTGAATGTGAAATCATAGGGACCATCTGCATGGATGCACTGATGATCAGAGTTCCGGAGTATACCGATGCCGGACAAAACGTTATTATAATCGAGGATTCTACGAGGTCTGAGCAGTCTATGGAAAGTTACAGTGATTACACGGGAACTATTTCATATGAATCGCTCTGTGCTTTCGGGCGCCGTATTCCCCGTCGTTATGCAGGTAAAGATATTGAGTTAATCTATAACGAAGTAATTAATTAAATGGACAGCCCGACAGCCGATTTATAGCAACGGGCTGTCTCAAATGTTATGATTAAATTAATAACTGATTTTTATGGGGTTGACTGTTTTGTCTAATTCATCTGCAAATAGCGAGTTCGAAAAAGCATTGGTAAATGGCTACATTGAAATGGCGGAGATTAATTTATTAATCGCACGGGAAAGCTTTTATGCTGAAAGTGAAGCTTACCGTATCGGCATTACTGTCACGGAACGGGAATGTGCTGCATGTAACGATAGTAAAGATGGTGAATAGATGAAAAGAGGAGAAGTTTATCTGGCCGATCTTTCACCTGTGCAGGGTTCAGAACAAGGGGGGAAACGCCCTGTTGTGATTATCCAAAATAATGTAGGTAACCGTCACAGTCCGACTGTGATAGTTGCAGCCATTACTGGGAAAATAAATAAAGCGAAGATACCTACACATGTTGAAATATCAAAAGAAGCTTACAAACTGGATATGGACTCGGTAATACTGCTTGAGCAAATTCGAACGGTCGATAAGACCAGATTACAGGAAAAACTTACATATCTGGATGAGGACAAAATGCGCGAAGTTAATGACGCACTGAAAGTCAGTCTGGAATTAGAACCGAAAAAGAAAAGAAAAAAGAATAAGGCAAACAGAAAATAGACTTTTGTTTACAAAAGTCTATTTTAAAGATGGAGGTGTGTTTAATATGACATATATTGATGATTTGGTAGAAGAATACAAAGGCATAATTAATGATTATATAAAATCGGGAAACGAAGATCAGCTTGCGGCGAAAGCTCATGATTTCAGTGAAAAAGCAATCGACTTGGATATTTCACCGGATGAGATGGTTGCTCTTCATATTGAACTGATCAGTGCAATCCCGCTGAAGAGTTATGAAGACATAAAAGCTTCCCTCAACGTGCTGCAGGAAATAATGATCCGCTTTGGTTTTACATATAAGGATTACAAAGCAATGCTCAATAAGATGGAGCGTCACGATCAAGAAATGGATGTCGCTTCAAGCCTTCAGGAAACCATGTTAAAAACTGAGATTCCGGCTATTGAAAACGTTGAGATTGGCGCAATCAGTGTGCCTGCCCGCAAAGTGAGCGGTGACTATTTTAACATTATCGAACACAGTGACGGCAAACTGACTTTCGCGGTTGCTGATGTTATCGGCAAAGGTATCCCTGCTGCTATCGCCATGTCGATGCTGAAGTTCGGGATGGACTTGACGTCGGCATCCAATCCGCCGTCAAAATCTTTAAAACGGTTAAATGAACTCGTGGAAAAAAACGTCAACAAAAATATGTTTGTAACGATGTTTTACGGCTTGTACGATTTTAAAGATCAGTCTTTATGCTTCTCAAGCGCAGGGCACGAACCTGTTTATCTTTACCACTATGAAGATGACGAATTTGAGGAACTGGACGGCAAAGGACTTGTACTCGGGGTCATGAAAGATACTGAATATGAAGAAGTATCTTCCAGACTTGAAGAGAATGACATGCTGTTCATCTATACCGACGGAGTATCCGAACTTAGAAAACACGACGGTACATTTATTAATATGGATGACATTAAAGAGATGATCAGGGAAGCACGCGACCAGCACCCTCAGGATATTGTTCAGTATATATACGAGGCGCTGACACGCATGCGCAACCAGAATTACAAAGATGACTTAACAATGTTTATAATAAAAAATAAATGTTCCGGCTAAAAAGTTTTAAAATGAAGAATACAGGGTAGACAGACTGAGGTATAAAATATAGGGATAACGTGATTGGAGTGCATACATAATTATGAATATAAAAATAGACGCTACGGAAAACGGCGGGGAATATTTAGTCAGTGTGAGCGGTGAACTTGATGTTTATACTGCACCTGAATTAAAACAGGTTTTCGAGCCTGTGGCTGCGGCAGGGGAACATGACTTAATTGTTGATTTAAGCGAACTTGATTACATGGATTCCACAGGACTCGGTATTTTTGTCGGCACGCTTAAAGATCTTAATAAGCATGATAAGGAACTCCATGTACTTGGAGTAAACGATAGAATCTTAAAACTTTTTGAAATTACAGGATTACGCGATTTAATGTATGTTAATAAGAAGTCGGAGGTCGACTGAAGAATGATGCCACAATATGATTTTATAGAAATGAAGTTTCCGTCAAGTGCAGAATATGTAGGACTTATCCGTTTAACACTTTCAGGTGTTTTATCGAGAGCGGGAGCGACATATGATGATATAGAGGATTCTAAAATTGCAGTATCGGAAGCTGTAACAAATGCAGTTAAACATGCTTATAAAGATAGTGAACAGGGTGAAATTTCTGTAGGTTTCGCAATATACAGTGATAAAGTCGAGATTATTGTAGCGGATAACGGACAAAGCTTTGATTATGAAAAAATTAAAGAAGAGCTCGGACCGTACAATGAAGATGACAATATTGATTATCTCAGAGAAGGAGGGCTTGGCCTCTTCCTTATTGAAACATTGATGGACAAAGTTTCCTTCAGAAAAGAACCTGGTGTGACGATAAGTATGACGAAGTATATTAACGAAAGTCAGGTGCACCCGAATGGAGAAACGATCTCGCAATAAGAATTACGGACTGCCGCCTGAAGAAGTTAACGAGCTGATTAAGAGATATCAGGAAAGTGAAGATGATATAGCACAAAGCGAGCTAGTAGAAAATTATACAAAGCTTGTGGAATCACTCGCTTACCGTTACTCCCGCGGCCAGTCGCATCACGAAGATTTGGTCCAGGTTGGAATGCTTGGTCTTTTAGGGGCTATCAGACGCTTTGATACATCTTTTGAACGCAGGTTTGAAGTTTTTTTAGTGCCGACAGTAGTCGGAGAGATTAAACGCTATCTGCGTGATAAAACGTGGAGTGTTCACGTGCCGAGACGCATTAAGGAACTCGGTCCGAGAATAAAAAATACGACAGATGCTCTGACGAATGAACTCGAAAGATCGCCGACAATTCAAGAACTCGCAATGAAGCTTGAAGTGACGGAAGAAGAAGTACTGGAAGCTATGGAAATGGGACAGAGTTATAATGCGCTCAGCGTGGATCATTCAATCGAAGCAGATAAAGATGGTTCGACAGTAACCTTACTCGATGTTATGGGACAGCAGGATGATAATTATGATCTGGCTGAAAAGCGTATGATTTTAGAAAAAGTACTGCCTATCTTAAGTGACAGAGAACAGGAAATTATAAAATCAACATTTATCGAAGGTCTCAGTCAAAAAGAAACCGGTGAAAAAATCGGTTTAAGCCAGATGCATGTGTCCAGACTGCAGCGTTCTGCGATTAAGAAACTGAGAGAAGCAGTGAAGGAAGCTGAATAAATTTATAAATGAGCCCGGTCTATTATAGATTGGGTTCTTATTATTAGGAGAGTACATAGTTATGACACATGAATTAGTAAAAGAAATATCGAATGAAATGAAAATCAATAAAGATTATGTCAAAAAAGTACTGGAGCTGCTCGGAGAGAAAAATACTGTACCGTTTATTGCACGCTATCGTAAAGAACAGACGGGCGGGCTTGATGAAGTTGCAATTAAAGAAATTGAAACTAAATACCTGTACCTTGAAAATCTGAATAAACGTAAAGAGGAAGTTATTCGCCTGATTGATGAGCAGGGTATGCTGACAGATGAATTGCAGAGCGAAATTTTAAAGCAGACGAAACAGAGCCGGGTCGAGGATTTATACCGTCCGTTTAAGCAGAAAAAGAAAACCCGGGCGACTGAAGCAAAACGTCTCGGACTTGAACCGCTGGCGAATCTTATTTTAGCAGGTAAACACCGTGATATAGAAAGTGCGGCCGGAGAGTTTTTAACTGACGAAGTGACTTCTGTGGAAACGGCAGTAAAAGGCGCGAAAGATATTATCGCTGAGATTATATCGGATAATCCGCAATACCGTCTGTACATATTGAAAATTATTAAAGATACATCGAAAATCGTTTCCTCTGTTAAAAAGAATGCTGAGGACGAACAGGGTATTTTTGAAATGTATTATGATTATGCAGAAAGAGTTAAAAATATCGTTCCTCACAGGGTGCTTGCTTTAAACCGCGGCGAGGCATTAAAAGTTTTATCAGTTAAATTAACGCATGATACCGAAAGAATAACGAATTATTTAAAGAAACAGGTTATAGAAGAACGTGCCAAAACAAAAGAGCTGCTGACAGAAGCTGTTGAAGATAGTCTGAAACGTTTGATTTTACCTTCGCTTGAAAGGGAAGTGCGTGCTGATTTAGCAGAAAACAGTGAAAAGCATGCTGTCGTTGTTTTTGAAGAAAACTTAAAGAGACTGCTGCTGCAGCCGCCATTAAAAGGCAGAGTTATTCTCGGGCTGGATCCTGCCTACCGTACAGGATGCAAACTTGCTGTAATCAACGACACGGGATCGTATCTAGCGAAAGATGTTATTTATCCTCATAAGCCGGTGAATAAAAAGGAAGCCGCTAAAACAGTTATCTTAAAATTAATAAAGAAATACGGTGTATCATTAATTGCGATAGGCAACGGCACTGCATCAAGAGAATCTGAAGAGTTTATCGGTGCGCTGATTAAAGAAGAAAATCTGGATATTCCTTATATTATCGTCAATGAAGCGGGCGCGAGTGTTTACTCGGCCTCTGAGGTCGCGCGAGAAGAGTTTCCGGATTTTAATGTTGAGGAAAGAAGTGCCGTATCTATCGCGCGGCGTGTACATGATCCGCTCAGTGAATTGGTTAAAATCGATCCGAAATCCATAGGGGTCGGGCAGTATCAGCACGATATCAATCAGAAGTTTTTAACTGAGTCATTAAATTTCGTCGTAGAAACTGCAGTAAACCAGGTTGGCGTTAACTTAAATACGGCATCGCCGACACTGCTGCAGCATGTAGCAGGATTGTCTCCGGTTATCAGTAAAAACATCGTGGCGTTCAGAGAAGAAAATGACGGTTTCAAAAAGAGAAGCGAACTGAAGAAAGTTGCACGCTTAGGCGATAAAACATATGAGCAGTGTGTCGGGTTCTTAAGAATATTTAATGGAAAAGAACCGCTAGATATGACACCGATCCACCCAGAGCAGTATAAAAATACGTATAAGCTTATTGAAACAATCGGTTTAACTATAGATAATCTCGGAGAAAACAGCATGAGTGAAAAACTCGATGCATTAAATATTAAAGAGACTGCTGAAATGCTGAATATTGGTGTGCCTACCTTGGAAGATATTATTTCGAGTTTGAAAGCGCCGATGAGAGATATTCGGGATAAATACGATACACCATTATTGAAATCTGATGTACTCGGCATCGAAGATTTAAAAGCAGGTATGACACTGTCAGGAACCGTCAGAAATGTCACGGATTTTGGCGCCTTTGTGGATGTCGGAGTGAAGCAGGACGGACTGGTTCATGTGTCGCAAATTTCAAACCGGTTTGTAAAGCATCCGCTTGAAGTGGTCAATACCGGAGACATTGTAGAAGTTAAAGTGATGGATGTTGATGTACAGAAGAATAGAATATCGCTGACTATGAAAAATGTATAAAAGAAAAACGGAAACGACTGAGTCGTTTCCGTTTTTTTGATGAAGCGTATGATTACATGTTGTGGAAGTAGTCTGGAGTTTCTAAATCAACGTCGTTGATGTCGATTCCAAGAGCTGCTGCAACACCTTTACCGTAATCCGGATCTGCCTGATAGCAGTTATAGATATGACGGTGTTTAGTACGTGTAGTTGTACCTGTCATTTCATTTGCCGTATTGTAGAATAGACGCTGTTTGTCTTCATCAGACTGCAATCTGAATAATTTACCCGGCTGCTCGAAATAATTATCGTCATCTTCGCGGAAGTTGTGTTCGTAAATTGAGCTGTACTCAAGGTCAAGTGCAGGCTGCTTAGCTTCCGGCTGTGAATTGTGAGCACCGTAGCTGTTCGGATAATAATTGAGAGATGATCCTTCATTACCATCAACTCTCATTGCGCCGTCGCGGCTGAATGGACATACATTTTCAGCACCTTTAGGAGAGTTAACCGGAATCTGGTGGTGGTTAACACCCAAGCGGTATCTTTGAGTATCTCCGTATGAGAATAAACGGCCCTGAAGCATTTTATCTGGTGAGAATCCAATACCCGGAACAATATTAGTCGGAGCAAATGCTGCCTGTTCAACTTCTGCAAAGTAGTTTTCAGGGTTCTTGTTCAGTTCGAATTCACCAACCGGGATTAAAGGATAGTCACCTTTGTACCATACTTTAGTTAAGTCGAAGGGGTTATCAGGGTGGTTTTTCGCCTGTTCTTCAGTCATTACCTGAATATATACTTTCCATTTAGGGAATTCGCCATCTTCGATTGAGTTGAATAAATCTCTTTGTGAAGATTCGCGGTCAACACCAACCAGTTCAGCAGCTTCTTCAGCTGTATAGTTTTCAATGCCCTGCTGAGTGCGGAAGTGGAATTTAACCCAGACACGCTCATCGTTTTCATTGATCATGCTGTAAGTGTGTGAGCCGAAACCATGCATATTTCTGAAACCTTTAGGAATTCCGCGTTCAGTCATAATAATTGTTACCTGGTGAAGTGCTTCAGGCAAGTTAGTCCAGAAGTCCCAGTTGCTTTCTGCGTTATGCATGTTAGTTTTAGGGTCGCGTTTTACAACGTGGTTTAAACTTGGGAATAATTTAGGGTCCCGGAAGAAGAAAACAGGCGTGTTATTACCAACTAAGTCCCAGTTACCTTCTTCTGTATAGAATTTTAAAGCAAATCCGCGAATATCGCGTTCAGCATCAGCTGCACCGCGTTCGCCGGCTACAGTTGAGAAACGTGCGAACATTTCCGTCTGTTTACCTACTTCGCTAAAGATTTTAGCTTTTGTATATTGAGTAATATCATGTGTTACTGTAAATGTACCGAAAGCACCTGAACCTTTAGCGTGCATGCGGCGTTCGGGAATAACTTCGCGGTCGAAATGAGCCATCATGTCGAGGAAGTAAGGGTCTTGCATAACAAGCGGACCGCGGGGGCCAGCTGTCATTGTGTTTTCACGATCGCCTACAGGGTTGCCGAAAAGGGTCGTAAGTCTGTTGTCTTTGTTAGTCATCAATAACTGCCTCCATTAATTAGAATGATTATAAATAAACTATAACAAGCCGAAAGCACAAAAGCAAGTTTCGAAACCGTAATAAGATAATTTATTTAGCGAATTCAAATGAACTGTATAAATCAAATTTTTATCCGCTAAGTGAACAGGGGAGGGCTCTAAATGAGAAATCGAAAAAATACAGGAACAGCTGTTCACGATTCGCCATTATATAGTAGGTTCTAGAAAATTAATAAAAAGTAAAATTAAATTCGATGAAAGTGTTGACTTTGAAATCATTACTCTGTATATTAATAAGCGTTGTATAAAACAGATGGCCCGTTGGTCAAGCGGTTAAGACACCGCCCTTTCACGGCGGTAACACGGGTTCGAGTCCCGTACGGGTCACCATCATTTTTTTGAAAACAAACTATTGACTTCTTGCTTTCACTGAAGTATAATAGAAAATCTAACCGGTTGAGCTTTCAACTAACAGGTTAAAAAATAAATAAACTTTGCAGTTGACAACAACTTGCTAATGAGATATACTAGTTCTTGTCGCTAAAAAGTCAGTAACAAAAGATTAATACATATAATAAGATTTGCGGTTGTGGCGGAATCGGCAGACGCGCTAGGTTGAGGGCCTAGTGGGAGTTAAATCCCGTGGAGGTTCAAGTCCTCTCAGCCGCACCATTGAAAACTTATTATAACATATACCATGCGGGTATAGTTAAATGGTATAACCTCAGCCTTCCAAGCTGATGTTGTCGGTTCGATCCCGTCTACCCGCTCCATTTTAAATAAATTAAAGAACATTGAAAACTGAATGACAATATGTCAACGTTTAATTCCGAATAAAGAAGTCTTCTATTAACTAGGAGCACACATTGAGGCGACCAATTGAAACGCAAACGAGATACTGTCAGCAGTATCAACAGAGCTTAAGTTTAAGTTCTCCAATCATGGAGAGTTTGATCCTGGCTCAGGATGAACGCTGGCGGCGTGC
>NZ_JADGLW010000010.1:0-75951 GCF_015235105.1 Jeotgalicoccus nanhaiensis | reverse complement strand
GCACGCCGCCAGCGTTCATCCTGAGCCAGGATCAAACTCTCCATGATTGGAGAACTTAAACTTAAGCTCTGTTGATACTGCTGACAGTATCTCGTTTGCGTTTCAATTGGTCGCCTCAATGTGTGCTCCTAGTTAATAGAAGACTTTTTTATTCGGAATTAAACGTTGACATATTGTCATTCAGTTTTCAATGTTCTTTGTGTAAAGTTTTGTGTTGTTTGCGTCAATCTCGTTGACTGCTCAATTATCTTAACATGTCTGTTTTTCAGATGCAACAGCTTTTTTAAGTTTCTGTTAAGTTTTTGTTACGTCGTGTTTGAAACGACTTTTCTATCTTAACACATTCAAGTTTCAAATGCAATAACTAATCTAAAGCGTTTGTTAAGTTTTTGTTGAGCTGTGTTTTGACGACTTTCATATCATACCACGTCTCGATTACAGACGCAACAGCTTTTTTCAAAGTTGTTTTGTAAAGATATTTTTGTATGCGTCGTGTTTTGACGACTTTTATATCATATCAAGTATCTTTTGTTTCGTCAACACTATTTTCTAAATTAATTTAACATATTGTTTAGAAATGTTACAACTTCGTAACGAAGTGTTAAATACGCAAAATGAATACTTGATATATACTATCATATAAGCTTGAGAAAGTATAGAATAATTTTAGAGGTGACATAAATGAGAAAACCCGGCAATAAAATAATGCGTATACGCGGCTGGGCTCTTGCTATGATATTCATAGGTATGGCTGTAATGTACCTGGGTATATTCTTTCGTGAAACTCCATGGGCAATGATGATTTTCCTTGTTTTGGGAACACTGCCTATTATGCTCAGTTTCGTTATCTATTTCTGGGTCGGTATGATCAGTACACGCACAGTTACTGTCCAATGTCCGAACTGCGAACGTCATACGAAGATTCTCGGCAGAGTTGATTACTGCCAGCATTGTAAAGAGCCTTTAACATTAGATCAGGAACTTGAAGGCGAAGCGTTCACTACTGATTATAATGTTAAACACCGCAGAGAGAAAAAGATTGAAGAGATACGCAATAAAGAAAACGGTAAAGATTAAATAAAAAATCCCGGTGCGTCTCGCACCGGGATTTTTTATTGATGTTCTTTTTACATCCTTTATATAGAAGAAACTGGTTTTATCTGCGCGAAGCACTTTCTTCATTTTTGCTGCATTCAGGACAGACACCGTATATTTCCAAACGGTGATGACTGACTTCGTAGTCTGTAACTAAACCTGCAAGATGCTCTACTTCTTCTAATGCCGGATATTGAAAATCCGTAATCTTACCGCATTCGCTGCAGATGATATGATAGTGCGGTACTGAGTTAAAATCGAATCTGCTCGATGAATCCCCGTAAGTCAGTTCTTTAACCAGACCCGTCTGTTTAAATAATTTTAAGTTATTATAAACTGTCGCGACGCTCATATTCGGAAAGTCGCTGGACAGAGCTTGAAATATATCATCGGCAGTCGGATGCACTTCACTTTCAACAAGATAATTGAGGACTGCTTTTCTTTGAGGTGTAATTCTCACACCTGTTTCTTTAAGCGCCTCAAGAGACTCTGTGAAATGGTCATGATGAGTATCTATCATCTTCATATGACTGATCCTTCCTTCTATTTATATATACCTAATATATACATTGTACTTTGAATGTAAAATCATTGTCAAACTATTATTAATAACCTTTATAATAATCTATAACATTCTTCATTTTTGACTTATCATTTATATGCTCGAGATTATATTTGAATATCTCAAACGCTCTGACATTATACATGCGGGTTTTCGCTGAGCAATGCGGAGTAATAGTCAAATTATTAAAAGTATACAGCGGGCTGTCTGCCGGCAGCGGTTCTTCATTAAATACATCTGATAAAACATGCGCAATGTATTTCTCTTCCAGCACTTCAAGCAGCACTTCGTCTGTCATTACAGTTCCTCTGCCGATGTTTAAAAATACCGCTTCATCTTTCATAACCTTAAATGTCTCTGTCTGAAGAAAGTTCGTTGTACTCGGTGTGCTCGGCAAAATATTAATCATGATATCGGCACTGCCGATCTGTGAATTCAGTTCACTGATTGGATAAGTCTGATCAAAGCCTTCTATAGAGCGGCCGTTTGTATTATATCCAGCTGTACGCACCCCGAAAACCTGCAGTGCTTTCGCAAGATGACTGCCAATACTCCCTGTTCCGAGAATATGAGCTTCTTTTCCATGTAATTCCTCTGAAAGTGAATAGTTAATCCATTCATTTTTATTTTGAGCTTCCTGCAGCTGGTTAAACTTCTTATAATATTGCAGGAGCATACCAACCGCAAATTCCGTCATCGGTATTTTATGAATACCCGTTGAATTTGTGACGAACGCTTTATCAAAAATGTCTTTTGGAATTTCATCAATTCCCGCACTCATAACGTGGACCCAAATCAAATTCTCAAATTTTTCCGCTTCACCGTCAGTCAAATCACCGCCGTATGTAACGAAAACTTCAGTTCCAGCTTTTATTTCATCTGTCATATTTTCTTTTTCTACATATAAATAACTATGTTCTTTACCTATTTTTTCAATCATCTCTTCTTTTAATTTAACCGTTGAAGTAATCTTCATGCTGTCTACCCCTCTTTGAGAAATTTCTTCAGTTCTTCTGCGTGTTCGGATGCTTTTACTTTATCGAAACGTTTCAGAATGTTTGAATCTTCGTCTACTACGAACGTGGTACGGGTAATACCGTCAAATTCCTTGCCGAATGCTTTCTTCGGTCCGTACACTCCAAGCTCAGAAGATAATTTAAAATCCTCATCGACAAGAAGATCAAAATTTAAGCCGTGCTTTTCTATAAAATTCTGGTGTTTCTTCCTGCTGTCACCGCTTACTCCGTATACAGTCACACCGAGTTCATTCAAGTCCGCCATGCTGTCTCTCATATCACACGCCTGAGTAGTACATCCAGGTGTATTATCTTTTGGGTAAAAATAAATTACTGTCCGTCCTTTTAATGAATCATTAGATACGATTTCGCCATTCTGATTTTCTAGTTCAAACTTCGGAAATTTTTCCATTTATAAGTCATCCTTTTCATCATTAATTCGTCTATAACTCTATAATACCCTTTCCTCCGGATACTTTAAACCATTCTACTTCCTTAAATATTTCTCCGATGTATGGTATTATATTGAATGAATAAAACTGACGAAAAGTAAGGATGAAATTATGTATAATCATACGAATTCAAAGAAACTGCAAATCGACGCTGAAGAAGTCATCTTAGGCGGCGTCAACTCACCATCAAGATCTTACAAGGCGGTAGGAGGCGGTGCGCCGCTGGTTATGGAAAGAGCTGAAGGTCCCTACTTCTTCGATGTCGACGGCAACAAATATATCGATTATCTTGCTGCGTACGGCCCGATTATTACAGGCCATGCTCACCCGAGAATCCACGAAGCAATTACCGAGCAGTCAAGTAAAGGTATTCTTTACGGAACCTCTACTCAGCTCGAGATAGATTTTGCACGTAAACTCCAAAAAGCGATTCCTTCTCTGGAACGTGTCCGCTTCGTCAACTCCGGAACAGAAGCAGTTATGACGACTATCCGTGTTGCACGTGCTTATACCGGGCGCAATAAAGTTATTAAATTTGAAGGCTGTTACCATGGTCATTCGGATCTTGTACTTGTCGCTGCAGGCAGCGGCCCATCCCAGCTTGGCACACCGGATTCTGCCGGCGTACCGAAAAGTGTTGCACAGGATGTAATTACCGTGCCTTTTAATAATATTGAAGATTTTAAAACAGCTGTCAGCCACTTCGGTGATGAAATTGCAGCGGTACTTGTTGAACCTATCGTCGGCAACTTCGGCATTGTTGAACCTGAAGAAGGATTTCTGCAGGCGGTAAATGATATTGCACACGAAAACGGTTCTCTCGTTATTTACGATGAGGTTATTACAGCCTTCCGCTTCAGTTACGGTTCTGCTTCTGACATAGTCGGAGTCACACCCGACCTAACTGCCATGGGCAAAATTATCGGCGGCGGCACTCCAATTGGCGCCTACGGCGGCAGACTTGATATTATGGAAAATGTTGCGCCCCTTGGTCCTGCATACCAGGCCGGGACAATGGCAGGTAACCCTCTGTCAATGGCAGCGGGAATCGCCTGTCTTGAAGTGCTTGAGCATCCCGGAGTCTATGACGAACTTGACAGACTGGGTGCAAAACTCGAAGATGGTCTCAATGATTTAATCGATAAATATAATATTACAGCGAAAATCAACCGTTTAGTCGGTGCGCTGACGATTTACTTTACTGATGAAATTGTTACAAACTATAAACAGGCTGAGGAAAGCGACGGGGAAATTTTCGCGAAATTCTTCAGAGGACTCATCAGCCGGGGGATCAACATCGCGCCTTCTAAATACGAAGCATGGTTCTTAACAACGGAACACACGGATAAAGATATTGATGATACACTTGCTATAGTTGAAGATGTGTTCAAAAATGACCTTTAGGAGTTGGTGCCATGCGTTTTGGTGCTAGAGTATTAAAAACGGGTATAGCCGTTGTATTAACTTTTTTAATTACAAATCAAATTGGCTTAACACCGGCGCTTATTGCCGGAATAGCTGCCGTCAATGCACTGCAGCCTAATGTATACAGGTCTCTAGAAACGACCTGGAACCAATTCAGAGGTAATACCATCGGGGCAATGTCTGCAATTGTTATGGTGCTGCTTTTCGGCAGTAATGTACTGATTATTGGACTGACTGTAATTTTAGTACTTGCAATGCTTTTATTCTTTAAATTACAAAGTGTATCTACACTTGCAGTCATCACTGTTGTTGCAATAATGGATGTGCCTTTCGGCGCAGAGCTGGGCACAACAGATTTCCTCGTTACAGCAGGTACGCGTTTCTCTCTTGTAATGCTTGGTGTTCTCGTATCGCTTCTTGTAAATCTGGTCTTTATACCGCCGCGTTACGAAACCAAGATGTATCATAATTGTTTTAATATCGCTAATGATATTTTCAAATGGATGCGTCTTGAACTTAATTCGGTTACTGAATCACAGAATGTTAAAAAAGACCTCGAACAGCTGCAAAAACGGGTAACCAAACTAGAAACGATGTATTCCTGGTATAAGGAGGAACGCAATCTTCTTAAGAAACAGCGATTTAGCGATCACAGACGCAAAGTTTTGTTCAAACATTTAATTGCTTCAACGAGACAGGCCTACAATCTGCTGAAACGGATTAATCGCTACGAAAATGATTACAATCATCTGTCTGATGATTTAAAATATCATATCCGTATTGAAATGGATGAAATGATGGCCTATCATGAGCAAGTGTTCATGAAGTTTACTGAAAAAATTAAACCTGAAACTTCCGAGCTTTACGTCGAAGGTGCAAACTACTTTGACATGAGTTTAATGACTCATTTCCTCACCGACTATTCACAGCTCACGGATGAAGATGATAAACTTCAGTATGAGAATATACTGGAGATTATTACTTCAATGCATGAATACTCCCGCGCGATTGATCGTGTGGACAGACTGGCCAACAGTTTCTTCAGCTATCATACAGATAAAAACAAAATTGATATACAGGATGAAACTTTAGATATATAAAAAAACTGCGGAGACTATCTCCGCAGTTTTTTTATTGCCATCCATTATTCATATCAGCTTTTCCTTTGAATCTGCTCACATTTGGATTGCCTTTAACGATATACCGGTATAAATAATCGACAGCTTCTTCTTTATTATCAATACCGATGCGCTTAGTTTCTTCTATTGCTGCAGGTTTTTGGCCTTCAAGCACGTGAAGTATCTCTCCGTTGATCTTTGCACCATTATGTTCAGCTCTTGTAATACCGAGTGCCTTCGTCAGTTTTCCGGGACCCGCAGTTAAATCCTTCTCTTTGCCGCGTCTCTTTTTCATTACGTCGATGCCGCGGTGCGGTTCAATTCCTCGAATCAGTATTCCTTCCGGACGATCTGTCGTCGTGACAAAGTTCATACAGTTGTGACCATGCATAGTATAGACATATATATGTCCGTACGGTTCAAACATCATGGCATTCTTTTTTGTAACTTTGCCGCTGAAAGTATGTGCTGCTCTATCATTTAAACCAAGGTAAGCTTCAACTTCAGTAATATAGCCGCTCGTTATCTCTCCGTCTATTTCTGTAACAATTTCAACCCCGAGCAGCTGTTTGGCAGCTTCGAGAGTATTGTCGCTTAAAAAATCTATATTTAAATAAGTCATATAAGAATCAGTCCTTTACAGTCCCTGAATATCGTATAAGTTCCTGTATGCGCCGTTTTTCGCCATCAATTCAGTATGTGTACCCATTTCAGAAATCTGTCCGTTTTCAATGACTACAATTTTATCAGCATGAGTAACGGTCGACAGTCTGTGGGCAACAACCAGGGTAGTTCTGTCGGATGACAGCTGATCTAAAGTATCCTGAATGATACTTTCACTTTCAAGATCCAGTGCACTTGTTGCTTCGTCCAGAATGAGAATAGGCGGATTTTTAAGAAATACCCGTGCGATTGCGATACGCTGTTTCTGTCCGCCGGACAATTTAACACCGCGCTCGCCGACCGTTGTTTCATAGCCGTCTTCGAGATTCATAATGAATTCATGCGCATTGGCACGCTGTGCAGCCAGCAGCACTTCTTCATCTGTTGAATCCGGTTTGGCAAGGAGGATATTTTCTTTTATAGAGTCCGAAAATAATATGTTATCCTGCATAACAATACCGAGATTGTCTCTTAAAGAACGGACAGTAACATCTCTTATATCCTGACCGTCGATTTTAATGCTGCCTGCTGTGACATCATAAAATCTTGGGATTAGCGACACAAGCGATGATTTTCCTCCCCCGCTCATCCCGACAAATGCGACAGTCTGACCTACAGGAATATCCAGGTTAATATTTTTCAGGATATCATTATCATTTTCATCATATTTAAATGATACATTGTCGATTTCTATATGACCTTTAACTTCTTTAATCGGTTCAGCGTCTTCTTTGTCTTTTACGTCGTAAGGGACATCAAAGAGTCCGAATACACGGTCCATCGATGCGATACTCTGTGTCAGCGATGTCGATGATGATACTAGTCTGCGGAGCGGACCGTATAACCGTTCTAAATATGCGACAAATGCTGCCAGTACACCGACTGTTAAGTTTTCATTCAGCACAAGCAAAGTACCGTAGCCGATAACAATCAGCGGGCCGATATCGGTAATCGTATTAACTACCATAAAGCTGTAGGCTGTCCAGCGTGAATGATCCAGCGCTTTTGTCAGGAAATTATTATTTGTTTTATCAAATCTTTCTTCTTCATGAGTTTCTATTGCAAAGCTTTTTACAACGTTAATTCCCTGCACTCTTTCATGCAGAAAACCCTGGACTTCCGCAAGTGCCTGCGAACGGTTACGTGTCTTCGCTCTTAAGCGTCCGAAAAAGAACCAAACACCGAAAATGTAAAACGGGAAAATTAAAATTGATGCAAATGCGAGTTCTACATTTAAGTTGAACATAATAATCAAGGCGATAATAATTGTAACAAGGTCCAGCCAGACGTTCATCAGGCCGGTCATTATAAAGTCTTTTGTCTGCTCAACATCATTAATTACACGTGAGATAACTTCCCCGACTTTATTATTGGAGTAAAATTTCGCACTCAGCATCTGCAGGTGCCCGTATAATTTTTTTCTGATATCGTAAAGTATTTTGTTGCTCGTGCGCTGGGCTAAATATTGTCTGAAGAATTCTACCGGGGGTCTTACAACTACAAATACAACTGCAAAAACAAGAAGTATCTGTATAAGCATCGAAATGCGTTCATCGTACGCCAGACCGTCAGCAAGAATAATGCTGTCGATTGCATAGGCGACGAGTAAAGGAATAAGGAGCGGGATACCAAATTTCAGTACACCGATTAAAATCGTTAAACCGATAATACCGTAATACGGCTTAACGAATTGCATATAACGTCTGATCATCTATGAGTGTGCCTCCATTAAATTAGTAAAACCAATCAACGATATGCCGATTGGTTAATGTTCATTATTAAAACGATGGTGCCATACCTTTATAAAATCTGGAGCGAATGGTCCTTTTTTATGTTCTATCCACTGCTGGAGTTCATCGACCTGGTGTTTTAATATCTCGTCGATACTTTCTGGATAATTCATCTTGCTGCGGTGCACTTTGTATTCATCTTCATCAAGCAGATGATATTTGCCGTCCGGATATACTTTTATATCCAAATCGTAGTCGATATACTTAATCGCTTCATCATCGCAGGCATATGGTGAGGATAAGTTGCAGTAATAATAGACACCGTCATCTCTGAACATGCAGATAACATTAAACCAGAAATCTTTGTGAAAATAAACGATAGCGGGTTCTCTTGTCACCCATTTACGCCCGTCACTTTCTGTTACAAGTGTACGGTTATTTCCACCAATAACGACGTGATCCGTTCCTTTCAGAATCGTCGTTTCACTCCATACCCGGTGGATTTTACCATCATGTTTATAGCTTTGAATCCTCATTTTGCTTCCCTCTGCCGGGATGGATTCCATCACCATAATACTGCCACCACCTTTATTATTTACGTAAACAGTATAGCACAGCATCATGCGTTTTAAAAATTTACAGTTCGGAATCCGGTACTGTACTAATTAAGTTAACCATTTTCTGCATTGCAACACTCATTGGAAGTTTTTTCACATCTTTCAAGGGGATAAAGTTTTCATTATCATTCACTGTATAAACAATGTAGCCTTCCATGTACCAGATTTTATGTGTAAACACATGCTTATGACTGCCCACCGGTGCTCCCGGCTGACTGAGATGAATATTATATTTCTCTTCAATTGACTCTAAAGACGTATCCACATCGAATCTCGGCAGTTCATACATACCTTTTAATAAATCATCTTCCTGCTTGATTAAAAGAATTTCGTCTTTATCATTCAAAATAAAATAGACATTATAATAATACTCCTGCTTCGCTTTCTTTTTCTTTTTCAGCGGATACTGCATGACTTCGTTTGCTTTCAGCGCTTCGCAGTGGTCCTTTACCGGGCAGATGACACATTTAGGCGTACGCGGCGTACAAATAGTCGCTCCGAGTTCCATCAGCGCCTGATTAAAATCTCCTGCTTCAAGAGGCATATCTTTTTCTATAAAATGTTTAACATCTTTCTGTACACTTGCTTTAGTCATATCCCGTCCATCGCGGTTCAGCCTCGACATAACACGGAGCACGTTGCCGTCGACAGCGGCAAGAGCATTGTTAAATGCGATGCTTTGCACTGCTCCGCCGATGTACGGCCCGACACCTTTCAATTTAAAAAATTCTTCAGGACAATCCGGCACTTTTGAATCATATTTTTCCTGCACTTCCTGCACTGCATGCTGAAAGTTTCGGATTCTGTTGTAGTAGCCGAGCCCTTCCCAATCCTTCAGAAGATCCTGCTCGTCTGCTTCTGCCAGAGCATCGAGACTCTCATATTTTGTTATAAATTTCTCATAATAGGGTATTACAGTAATGACTTGAGTCTGCTGAAGCATAACTTCGCTCAGCCAGATTTTAAAAGGATCGGAAGTCTCGCGCCACGGCAGTTCCCTTTTATTTGCGTGATACCAATTAAGTAATGTATTATTAAATACCGGTCTTTTAAACATTTAAAAACTCACCTTTTAAAATATATTTATAAATAAAATGCCGTATTGAAACGGAGTGACATTATGGATACATTAACACATACCTTAATGGGCGGTACGATTGTCGGTCTGGCCCATATCGATCCTTCAGTAGATCCTGTGTCTGCCGGATTTATTACGACCGCTGTCGGCGCATCACTGATTCCCGACCTCGACACTGTCCTAAAAATGAAAAATAATGCTGTATATATTAAAAATCACCGGGGGATTACTCACTCTCTCCCGTTTACTGTGCTTATCTGGCCGCTGACCCTCGCTGTATTAAGCAGCGTATTTTTCGGTCTTCCCTTTATCAATATGTACTTATGGTCGCTGTTTGCCGTCTCTCTCCATGTATTTTCGGATATTTTTAACGCCTACGGCACCCAGGCTCTCCGGCCGTTTAATCATACATGGCTGCAGCTCGGCTTTATAAATACCATCGATATTCCAATAATAGTCATGCATATCCTATACTTTATACTGTGGTTCTCCGGTTTTAACCCTGTCACACTGTTCGTTGTATTATACGCTGTGATGATTCTTTATTATATTGTACGGTTTATCTATCAGAGGTATTTAGTTAATAAAATTAAAGAACGGCTGCCGGATGATGAAATTACCCGTGTCTTCTGTCTGCCGACTATCCGCTTCAATGAATGGCGCGTCGTCGTCGTTGCAGAAAAAGCATACTATGTCGGCCGTACTTTTAAAGGCCAGGTGGTGTTTTATGACCGTTTTGAAAAAATCGGTCCGCTTGAAGGGGAATTATTTGAAGCGGTTAAAGATGATAAAAACTTTATATCATTTACCTTCTTCTCTTCAATATACAGATATGAAATTAAAGAAATCAGCAATGATACAGTGGAAGTCAGATATATCGATCTCAGATATTTAAAAGACGGACATTATCCTTTCGTTTGTATTATGCATCTCGACAAAGACGATTACGAAGTGCAGTCGAGCTATACCGGGTGGGTATACTCAGAAACTAAGCTGCAGCAGAAATTAGCCAATAATTAAATGACAGCATGCCTAGAATTCAGGCATGCTGTTTTTTTCATTGTATAATTGAATTTTCATTTTGTTATATGCTTCGAACATCCAAAGATATAAGATAGCCATCTGAGTGACGTAAAGCACATCAAAGGGCAGACGGTTAACAGTCCATGCCTGATGAATGGCATTATTCTGGAGTCCGTTAATCACATAATAAAATGGATTAAGACTGAAAATATTTTCAACCGCGGAAGGCAGCTGTTCCGGCAGATAAAATACCGGCACGATAAGCAGGACGATAACAAAAAGCACAGGATTTATTTTATTTGTATTGATGTGCATCGACACGCCTAAAAATAGCATTGTAAAAGGTATGACCAGAATCACACCGAGAAGGATATAATACAGCAGCGAGTATATATTCATCATCCAGTTATCAACAAAAAGCGCTGTAAAAGCACTGTACATAGTAATAAAAATCATAAACATAATCGTCTGGTAAATCATAGTCGGCAATATTCTTAAATACAGCGGTATATAATTTACTTTTAAAATGGAATCTTTAACGTATGCTTCATTTTTATTCAGAATTACCATGCTGAAGATCCACACTGCAGCCATAAAACCTACCGTTCCGTAGAGAACCCGGACCATAGTACTGTCTTCCATCGTCATAAAGCCGATAAAAAGAAGTATCAAGCCCGCAATGTAAATAAGCACAGGCGACAAGTTTAATAAAGTAAATCTGTCGGCCTGCCTGAATACGCGTCTAAGCAAGTATCTGACTCTGTAATTCATATCCGCGCACCTACCTTCTCAAATAATTCCAGTTATTTTGAACGCTGTCATAAATCATAAATCCTTCATCTACTCTGAAAATAGTAACTTCGCCTGACAGATTTAAATCTTCTGTAATGGTATTATTTTCAGCACCTTCAAATTCCATGGAGAATACTGTATCTCCGCTGAAATGGTAAGTAATCGGAATACCTGCCACACTGCCGTGATTTTCATCAAGAACATCAAATGTAATATTTTGTTCCAGGAATTCCCGTTCGCCATTTAAGTAATTTGAATAAAACAGATAATTATTCTGAATTACCGGACTTGTATACTCAAGCAGGGTCATAAAATCTTCTTCTGTATACAGACTTGCCGGGTTAAAGTACAGCACTTCATCACGTGTCACTGTTTTTTCAGAATCTCTGTATTTCACAGTATAATTTTCTTCGTCAGCAGCAGTCACTTCAAGGAGTGTATATTGCGGCAGCATCGTCCCGTCCATTTCAAGACCGTCTCTGTCAACGAATGCATATGATAATCTTTCTGATGTTACATCTTCATTTAAATTCTGCTGTTCTTCTGTGAAGGTGGGCGACTCTCCTATAAATGAAATATTCATAAATATCACGAGTGCTGACAGCACCATAATGAAGACCAATACGAGCGTGATAATGATTTTTCGGATGTTGATATTGTCGAGCACAGAAACCTGCTGTTTACCGAGACGTTTAAAGTTTTCACTGTAGCTCGCATCTTCATAAACATGCCTTTTCCATTCAAGATCAAATAAGGATTCCTGTTCTATATTTTTGACCATGCTTTTATCACGCAGATACTTGTTGTAAATTTCTACACCTTTTTCCACGCTGCCCTCAAAACGAATCTGTCCGTAGCTGACCCAGGTAAAATAATTTGCCATCTTTTCTATCGGTTCCAGCGAAGTTTCTAAAAGCAGCACACCTCTGCCGTTTTGTTCATGCATATTCACAATACTGCGGAACTTATCTACATCCTCAAGATGTTCATGAAAGTTAGTATAAATAATTATTTCAACATCAATCAGCCCGGATATTTCCAGCAGAATATGCGCCAGCTGCTTCCGGCTTAATTCCTTCAGCTTCTTACTCAGGTTATTACGGATTACAGGTTTGTTATGCAACAGTTCAATAGTCTTTCCTAATTCTTTTCCGCTTTTATATTCTACGAGCAATTCTTCGATAAAAGAATCCAGGCTGAATGGATTATTAATGTGATCCATCACATCGAGACTTAAAATACCACCGTGAGTTTTAACTTTTCCTGCAGTCGGAGTCAAAGTGCCGGACAGCACTTCTTTAATATAGTACAAAGTTTCGGTATCGCTTAAGAGGCCGAGTACTTCGCCTTCATATAAATGAATATTAATATTTTTAAGATGTATCGGTCCGGCTCTGCCAAGCATACGCTTTTTAAAATCTTTCGCTTCTTTGCTGTAAGACAAATCCAGCCCTTTTAACAAAATTTTATTTTTCATTATCTGACCTGTTTAGGAAGCTGCAGCATACTGACCGGAATAGCTGATTCTTTCTCATCACCATTCACGAAAAAGCCCCAGACAAATATTCCTTTCATATACTCCACTTTAAAATAATGATCTTCCTGGCTGATTACTTTATAAATTTTACCATTCTCAATTTGAGACAAATCAATCAGATAGCATTCCGCAATAATTACTTGGCGTTCCAGCACGCGGTATTCGTTTTCAACGCCCATCATTTCTGCACGTCTCATCGCTTCGCGTTTAGTTTGAATATAATGATTTAACTCTTTGCGAGTCATTTTACTTAAAGATTCATCCATCGTTTATTCCGCCTAACTTTTCACTGATTTTATCATAAGAATACCCTTTGCCCATCAAAGCAGCAATCATTTTCTGCTTAAGTTTAAATCCGCTTTCTTTTTTCTGATACTTATTATAATATTTTTCAAAATCTTTCTCAAAATAAGCATCTTCATCGTAATCATCATCAAAATTTATCAATTCAAAATGATGACCGCTATAACCGCGGAGTGTCAATTTTTCCCGCAGTTTCTGTTTAAACTGAGTATATGAGCCTCTGTGAGTGCGAAGGAATTTATTCTTTAATTTATTCATGCGTTCACTGTCGACCATTTCATCAAAAGATTCAGTTTCCTGCACGATGATGTCTTCTGGAATATGATGTTTTTTAAGCTCTCTCAGAAGATGGCCCGGCCCTTTGTCAGTCGTATTTAAGAGCGTATTTCTTAAGGACCGTGCATAATTTTCATCGTTGAGGTAACCTTCGTCCTGCAGACGATAAATTGTCTGTCTGACAATCTCCGTTTCATAATCCTCACTGAGATAATCAGTCATTTCTTTGTTGGAACGGATTTTATAACTGATATATTTAATCGCAGCAACATAAGCCTGATCGTACTGGATATTTTGAACAATCTCGTTAAATTCTTCTTCTTCCAGCTCTTTTCCCGGTATCAGTACATAGCGCACAAGCGATTCCTCATGCACTTTTATAGACTGTCCGTCATCGAATAAAACATCGTACATTTCCCGCTTCAGTTTTACAATGCGTTTAATTTTCATTAAGCTCACTCCAATAAATCAGATGCGAAAAAGTTGCTCAGTGATTTACTGTGCTCTTTTCTTTCCAGACGGCGTTCCGCACGTTCTTTACCTGTATCGTTCAGCCATTGCAGACGTTCGTTATCGGGCTCGATTTTCGGCACCTCAATAGTTTTGTTGTTTTCATCAAGTGCTACAAATGTTAAAAACGAAAAAGCAGCGAGTTCTCTGCCTGACTCTCTCGTTAAATCTTCTTTTGATATTTTAACCATGACTTCCATCGAACTTCGTCCGGTATGGGTAACCATAGCTTCAAGTATAACGATTTCTCCAATATTAATCGGCAGCAGAAAATCCATCGAATCAATAGAAGCAGTCACTACCGCTGCCCTCGAGTGGCGACGTGCACTGATTGCCGCAATATCATCTACATACTGCAGCAGCCTGCCGCCAAAAAGAGTGCCGTGCGAGTTGGAGTCCGGCGGCAGTACGTTGGCAGTTTTCACTGCATATGATTCAGACATTAATTTTTTCATTTAAATATCCCCTTTGTGAATAAAAATAGAGGAGATTTGCATCCCCTCTAAGTAAAGTTCTTATATTTTGCGCTCAAGCGCTTCTTCCGGTGTATCAATCACAAGTGCATCTTTACTGTGGAATGCTTGTGCCAGGAAGTAATAAAGCACAGCTGAAAAACCGAGAATTGCAAACATAAAAGATAATACGACTAAAAGCATTAGCCAGCTTCCCATAAAAGATCCTCCTCAAGAGATTTTCCAAAATATCAATTAGTTAAATTGTATCATATTTCCACGTGAATTGTAGCCTTATTTTTTAAAATGCCCAGTTGCCTTCGATGAAGACCGGCGTTTCATTTCCATCCTTGTCTACACCATAAATGTTCAGTTTTTCAGAACCAATCATAAAGTCTACATGAGTAATAGAATCGTTTAAACCGGCTCTGTCCAATTCTTCACGCGACATTTCTTTACCGCCCTGCAGCGAGAACGCGTACGCACTGCCGAGAGCGATATGACAGGATGCATTTTCATCGAACAATGTATTATAAAATAAAATTCCTTTGTTTGAAATAGGCGAATCAAATGGCACAAGCGCCACTTCCCCAAGACGTTTCGCACCGGCATCCGTGCTGATAATATTTTTCAGAATCTCGTAGCCTTTTTCAGCTGTGTATTCAACCACTTCACCGTCTTTAAATGTCAGTTTAAAGTCATCGATAATATTACCGCCATGGCTTAGCGGCAGAGTATTAGATACATAGCCGTTTACACGATTTTTGTCAGGCGCGGTAAAAACTTCTTCTGTCGGCATGTTTGCCATAAACGAATCACCGTTTGAATCCGTACTCGACGCTCCTGCCCATAAGTGATTTTCAGGCAATCCGATTGTTAAATCGGTTCCCGGCGCTTCATAACGCAGAGCCGTGAACTGCTTATCATTTAAATAGTCCACTTTGCTGTGAAGAGTTTTATCATGCTCAATCCATGCTTCAACCGGATTGCTGACATCTGCACGCACTGTGTAAAGTATTAACTCGAGCAGCGCATTTACAGCATCATCATCCGAAAGTTCGGGGTAAACCAAGCGTGCCCATTCGACCGACGGGTACCCCGCAACACACCACGAATGAAAATCACTCTGGGTGCGGCTCGAAAATTCTTTAAATGCCTGACCGTTTGCTACCTGCATTGCCTGCAGTTTTTTCGGCGATACGTCTTTAAGCAATTCAGGAGAGCTTGATATAATACTCAGAAAACCTGCTTTTTCATCGCTGTAGTACATGCGCTCCGCAACTTGGAAATCGTGTATAACTGCGAGTTCCTCTTCGGTGCGGTAAGTCGCATTCAGCCTTGCAATAGTATCGTCTGAAAGAGAGACCTTAACTTCTTTTGAGCCTCTTTCATAAGCGATTTTCGTAACAAGTCTGACAAGCGGAAGTGCATCGGCCGTCGCTCTGATATATAATCTTTTGCCATCAGTAATATTAATTCCTACATCGACGAGCAGCTCTGCATATTTATATAATTTGTCTTCAATATTCATCATATAATCACTGCTTTCTCATTTTTGACAATTCTTCAATGATAGCTGACTGTTCGCCTGCTGAAATCTGGCGGCGCGAGTCCAGCATTTCTTTAATATCATTTAATTCGCTAATTTTTTCATCGCTGTAATCTTCAGATTTAAAAACACCTTTATTTACGACGTTTAACTTTTCTACAATATCATTTAAAATCTGTTCTTTATCCATGATGATCCCCTTTCCATTCCTTATAAACTATCTTAACAAAATATAAGAAAAATATATATTATCTTACAAGATTACAGAAAAAATGCTTTCTCTGTTATTCTGCTTAATTTCTTAGACTAAAAAGTTTATACTTAGTAAATATAGGTTATATTTAATAGAAAGCTAACTAAAGGAGAATCAGTTATGAAAAACAAACTAGTACCAGCTATAGTAATTGGAGCCGCTGTCGGCGGATTAATTGCATTAATCGATAAAGGCACGCGCGATTCCGTAGTTTCAAATACTAAGAGTATTAAACATTACGCAACGAATCCTGATGATCTTAAACAGCGTTTCAACGAACCGTCAGGTGAACCATCTAAAGTGGAAATGATTAAAGATGAAATTTTATTCTGGAAAGATACTATAGAAGAAATCCGCCGCAACAATCCGGAACTTGAACGTGCGGTTATGGATGCTAAGGATACTTTCCAGGCTAAAAGAGAGAAAAAACTAAATTAAAAATAAACAGGACTATGATACTATAGTCCTTTTGTTTTAGGTGAGGTGAAGTTATGTCTAAAAATGAAACATCATCCAATCTGCTGAATCAGATTAAAGAAGAAAAAGAGAAAGAAAATAAAAATAACGATGTCTTTGTCGATAAGACTAATTTTAAATCAAAAGATGCAAAAAAACCGGATGAACATCTGTATGTTTCTAAAATTAATAAACCAGCCAAGTTAAAAGAAGATGCGGGATTTTTCAAACGGCTGTTATTCAGGTTTTCACATGACAACACAACAGGGATGGCCGCACAGCTTGCATACTATTTCCTGCTGGCGATATTCCCGCTCTTGATTTTCCTGTTATCAATCGTTCCGCTGTTCAGAATTGAACCGGATCTTATTACAGGATTTATCCAGGATTATGCACCTTCAGAAATTTCAGGACTGCTGGAAGGTATTATTACCGACGTGTTAAGCAACTCCGGCGGCGGTATTTTATCAATCGGTTTAATTTTAACGCTGTGGTCAGCATCAAACGGTATGACTGCACTGATGAATGCCTTTAACGTCGCGTATGACGTCGAAGACAGCCGCAACTTTGTAAAAGCAAAATTATTGTCAGTATTCTTTACAGTTATTTTATCATTATCAGTAATACTGACATTTGTACTCATCGTATTCGGTGAACAAATCGGTAACTTAATGTTCGGCGTTATCGGACTCGACGACCAGTTCTCATTGGTATGGAACTTAGTCAGAAGTATTTTACCAGTACTGCTCGTATTCATTGTATTCCTTATCATGTACATTACTGCTCCAAATATTAAATTGAAAATTAAGTCGGTTATCCCGGGCACGATCTTTACGACAGTTGCTTTCCTCGTTGCATCATGGGGATTCAGTTTCTACGTATCTAACTTCAGTAACTATTCAGCAACATACGGTTCAATCGCCGGTGTAATCATTTTAATTTTCTGGTTGTACATTACTGGTGTTATAATAATTCTGGGTGCGCAAATTAACTCGATTTTATACAAGCGCACTATAGAGAAAGAACAGCAAACACAAAGTAATGAAGAGGAAGTGTCAGTTTAAAATGACTTTATTGGAAGATTTACTCGAAGCAAATGAAGCTTTCGTTAAAAATGAAGAATTCAAAGCTTTTAAAACCGATAAGACACCAAACAAAAAAGCAGTTTTTTTAACTTGTATGGATACGAGATTATCTGAGCTGTCGATTAAAGCATTGGGCTTAAAAAATGGCGACATCAAACAAATTAAAAATGCCGGTGCCGTTGTATCACATCCTTACGGAAGTACGATGCGCAGCCTGCTCGTTGCAGTTTACGCACTGGGCGTGGACGAAGTCTACATCATGGGACACCATGACTGCGGCTTTGGGGCACTCCAGCCGGAACCCGTTATTGAAGAAATGAAAAACCGCGGTATCACTGATGAAGTCTTCGAAACACTCGAATACTCAGGTATCGAAGTCTCTGACTGGCTTAAAGGATTCGACAGCGTCGAAGAAAGCGTCAGAGAAACAGTCGATAACGTTAAGAACCATCCATTGATGGCTAAAACAGTACCTGTGCACGGCATGATTATCGACCCTGAAACAGGGAAAGTTGATCTTGTTATAAACGGCTACGACAAAGCAAAATAATATATTTTTCTGAAGCCGGACCCATTTGAGGGTCCGGTTTTTTGTTATTTTAGTATGAACCTTCTTGTCGGCCGACGTCGCGGATTTTGTGAAGGTGTCCGCTGATGTTGATTATTTTCTTTATCAGGAATAATGTTAGAATTTATATTGCTAAACTGATAATAAAACTAAAGGGGCATAATCATGAAAAAAGCACCAAAAGATGATTTTATCACTAAATACTTTTTAACAATAATAATACTCGGAACGTTTCTCATCAATTCAATTTCCATGACGGATGGGTTTAAAGAGAATGTCGGGACACATTTCGCACTTACTTTAATACTCAGCTTTATGACTTTATCAATTGAACTTTTTGTAAATAATAAAAATTTGGATCCCAAAGAAAAGGCAATAAAAGCAGGTATTCCAATCGTCTTATTTACATTAATCGTTTTCGCATTCAGTACCGTTTTTCTTTATGTTTAATAGTTGATAAATTTTACCTAATCAATGAGCGTCGCTCATTGTTACGCATCACACAAAAAATCCACACGCACACCAAAAACCCTGTACATCCAATGGATGCACAGGGTTTTTCATTTAAAATCAGTCTTCTATTTTAGTCAGCAGTTTCGGGCCGTCGCTCGTTACCATAATTGTGTGTTCTTTTTGTGCAACGTAGCTGCCGTCTTTTGTTTCAAAGGCCCAGTCATTCTTACCGTCTGTCACAATCGTTGCTTTTGAAGAAATAAACGGCTCTACCGCAATAACCATTCCTTCTTTTAAGATTGTTCTGTCCGTCGGATCGTAATAATTCATAATATGCTGCGGCTGGTCGTGCAGACTTTTGCCTACTCCGTGACCTGTTAAATTTTTAATAACAGTCAGTCCGTTCTGGCGTGCTGTGTTAAATACTGCACGGCCAATTTGACTCACTTTTGCACCCGGTTTAATTTTCTTCAGTGCTTCTTCGAATGCCATTTCAGTCACATCGATGACTTTCTGTTTTAACGGATCTTCATTTTCTCCAGCGATAAATGAAATTCCTGTATCTGAATAATAACCGTCTTTTACTGCTGATACGTCGACGTTAACAATGTCTCCGTCTTTAATTTTTCGCGGGCCGGGAATTCCGTGAGCAACTTCTTCGTTGACACTGATACATGTGTACCCGGGGAAGTCATACTCGCTGATCGGCGCACTTTTTGCACCGTATTCTTCAAGCAGTTTTCCTGCATAGTCATCGAGCTCTTTAGTCGACATGCCGACTTCAGCATATTCTACAGTCGCTTTTAAGACACGGCCGCATATTTGCCCGATTTCTTCTAATTTTTCTAATTCTTCCTGTGTTTTTACTATCATTTTTTATACCTTCTTACTTTTAGTCTTATTTAACAGTATAACAAAGTTGCTACATTATAAAATCATATATGGTCATATTTCTGTACAGCCGTTCTTCAATTCCTGAAACGGTCACTCCGATTAAACGTATCGGAACATCCTGCTCTTTCACTTCGTGGTACAGGCTATAGGCATAATGATATATATCTTCACTTTTAAATATAGGATCCATCGTCATCATTTGTCTTGAGTGCGCTTCAAAGCCGCCGGTTTTTATTTTTACCGTCACTACTCTGCCTGCAAGCTGTCTGTCGTCGAGTCTTGTACTCACTTTTTTAGACAGTTCTTCCAGTACAGCTAATATTTCAGCATCGTCGTTTCTATCGTAATTAAATGTTGTTTCTTTGCCGACAGATTTTCTTTCACGCTGCACTGTCAATTCGTTTGTGCCGATTCCACGTGCCTTATTATATAAACTTTCACCGCGTTTCCCAAATTTCAGTATTAAGTCATTTTTAGATAAATCATATAAATCTTTTCCTGTTTTGATTCCCATGCCGAGCATTTTCTCTTCGGTCACTTTGCCAACGCCGGGAAATTTCCCTATGGGGAGTACATGCAGAATCTCGAGCACGTTATTATAATCTATAACGGTGGTTGCCTTCGGTTTATTCATGCCGGAAGCAATTTTAGCAAGGTACTTATTATAAGAAATTCCGCTGCTTGAAGTCAGTCCCGTCTTTTCAAAAATATCGCTTTGAATAGATAATGCAATTTCTCTTGAAGATGTTTCTCTATTGACGAGTTCTGTAATATCTAAATATGCTTCATCCAGACTCAGCGGCTCTATTAATTCTGTATAACTTAAAAATATTTCCCTGATCTGAGCTGAAATCTCTTTATACCGTTCAAAACGCGGATGGACAAATATACCGTCCGGGCACAATTTATGAGCAGTTTTGGTCGGCATGGCTGAATGCACACCGAATTTTCGCGCCTCATAACTTGCTGTCGCGACAACACCTCTATTAAACGAACGCCCGCCGACTATGACAGGCTTCCCTCTCAGTTCAGGATTGTCATGCTGTTCCACTTGGGCATAAAACGCGTCCATATCTATATGAATGATTCGTTTTTCCATCATCTTCACCCAAATTCATTATAGCAAATAACGAACACACGTTCTACCACTTAAATTGTCTGTTTCTCAGTTTCGTACAGGCTCATGCCTACTTCGGTATCGACAGCATAAGACAGATGCTTATGTTTTAAAATTAAATATAGATAGTAGAAATCCCCTGCACAGGCGCCTGTATGAAGAGCAATATAGTATTTATACGCCGGGTTCGGCAGCAGAAACATCATCGTCATCATAACCGCCGTCAGAATTACAAAAGGCATAACGATAATGATAAAAAACTGCCCTCTTGTATACACAGTACCCGGTGAAGTCGCATAAGCCATTCCTGCTTTAAAGCCGAATTTTACTTTTCCTGACGGATTAAAAATTTTAAAAAACAGGCCGTGGATTGCTTCGTGAACAATGATAATAATAAAAAATAGTGCGATAATAAAAAATACTGCACCGGCAATGCCAAATTGTTCTCTGCCGACAAGGGCGCTGCCCGTCGGTTTAATAACGAGTCCTTCAAGTAAATACAACAATATAAAGGTGCCGATCATTGCCAGAATTTGAATCCATGATATGCTTTTTAAGGCAGATTTATTTTCAAAAATATTCAGTTCTAACTTATCCATGTACATGCCTCTCTCTAATTCATCTGTAAATAACATATCATAATTTTAACAGCCATAACACAGGAGTGATTTAATGAATATAACAATTATCGGCGGAGGTCTTGCCGGAGCATCAATCGGCTATCATCTCGTCAAAATGGGAAACAGCGTAAAGATATACGACCGCAAAGATAAAGGCCAGGCTACCTTCGCATCAGCAGGTATTGTCTGTCCCTGGATCAGCCAGCGCCGCAATAAAAAATGGTACCGGCTTGTGACAAAAAGCGCTCATTACTATCCGGATTTTATCAGCACGCTTGAAAAAGAATCCGGTATGTCGACAGGATATAAGAACAGCGGTGCTATATGTCTGTTCAAAGAAAATATTTTTGACAAGGCAACGAAAAGAATCAGCGATAAGGCGGTTGATAATCCGGATGTCGGGCAAGTAAGGCAGCTTACCAAAGAAGAACTGTCTGCTTTGCATCCGGCGCTCACGACTGAGTATCCCGCTCTAATAGTAGAAGGCGGCGGCCAGGTCAGAGGACAAAAACTGCTTGCTGCTATTAAAGAAGCTTTTATCGGACTTGGAGGCAGATGGGAAGAGAAGTCTTATGAAAACAGCATTGATGATGATACTTTTAAAATTTATACAACCGGTGCCTGGGGGAAAGAGCAGAAATATAAACCTGAAATTGCCCATCAGCGTGCAGAGATTATGCATTTTAAATTGTTAAAGCAGCAAGTGCAGCAGTCTCCTGTCGTGATGGCACTCGGACCAACCTATATTGTGCATCTGGAAAATGATAAGTACGTTATCGGAACGACCCATATCGATACTGATTCTTTCGATACTGAACCCTCCGAAGAAAGCTATAACTATTTACGCGATGAATTATATAAATATTTTAAACCGGAAGACGTCGAGATTACTGAAATGGGGGTCGGTTTAAAACCTTACACCCGGGATTTTCTGCCTTTCATCGGCTACGTCGATAATAATACTTTTGTCGTGAACGGTATGGGTTCTACAGGCTTAACTGCAAGTCCTTTTGTCGGCAAGGAAGTCGCGCTTCTTCTGAACGGTATGCCGACTGAACTGGATTTAAATGACTACAGCTATACCGAACCGCAAAATTAAAAAGACTTCCAAAAGGAAGTCTTTTTTTATACGAAGAAATTTATCATTGCATAGATGTAATACAAGAATAAAATCACGTTGAATATTAATACGAAAAGCCACAGTTTTTCTTTTCTATACCTGTAGTTAACAGACCCGAATAGTGTTCCAAGTGATGTCAGAAGTATATTTAAAATCCATACGACGGATGCATCCATAAAGAGAGGCAGCAGTAACACCAGGACTGGAATTGCCACACAAAATATTCTTAACATATACTGCCTCCTCAGCTAAATAATTAATTTCATTATACAAAATTTATAACTATCTGCTACCAGTTGCGGTGCAGAATACGGGCAATATGATAATCTTCCCGTTTATATAATTTAAACATAAAATACATCAGTATCAAGAGACCCGCTTCAATGTCCGAGATGTCATCAACATATATTTTATGGTCGTTCATCGAGCCGATTAAGTTATCTTCACGGTGCATTGTTAATGTGACCTCTTTATCATCTTTAAATACGTAAGGTGTCTCGAGTACAGTGCCGTCCGCTCTGAAATTCATAAAGTTATGAAGTTTACGTTCTTTAAAGGTAAATCGTTTGCCCATATATTCAACTGTATATTTTGCTACATTTAAGTCTTTAAATCTTCTTCTTTGAAGACCGAGCAAAATCTCAGTACCGCTGACATGCTGAAAACCGTAAGTATTCTTCTCATCACAGCCTAATATCGTTGTAGCAAACACATCTCCGACAACGTTATTATGACTATCTAAAATCGTTACACCCTGATGTTGTTCTTCGTCGATAACTTTGGCATATAACTGCTGCACTGAACACCCTCCTGTCACACATACTCCATTTCTATCAGTTTACCATAATTCATAATGAAAAGAGTATCCTCACAAATGAAGATACCCTGAATCAGTACAATTTATTCTTACTTTAACTTAAAATTAAATCCGTCAGTTCCGATGCTTCCAATTTGCCGAAATAATGATTTAGATCAAGTGAGTTCAGTTTTTCATTCAGGTCTTCTCTGACCACCCTTGTTCCTTTCAGAGCTTCTTCGACATCTGCAATGTCACCCTGTCCGAAAAAGTCGCCGAAAATTGAGCATTGATCAATTCTGCCTCCCTCAATTTCGAGAGAAATGTCTACTGTTCCTGCCGATAAACGGCTGTCTCTATTATATGAATAACGCGGAGATTTACCATAATTCCAGTCCCAGTTTTTATACTTTTCTTCAACAAGTTTATCGATTTGATGCCAGTCTTCAGCAGTAAGTTCATAACGTTTTGCATCTTTGACATCATCGATTGACAGGAATTCTTTAATAATTAAATCTTTAAATTCATCTGTCGTCACATTTTTGTATTCAGGCGCCAAATGTTCACGCAGAGTTGTCACTCTGCTCTGTACTGATTTGATTCCTTTAGACTCGATTTTCTTGCGGTTAGGGTTCAGTACAGCAACCATTGCTTCAACGTTAATGTCGAGCAGGAGTGAAAATCCGCCGTACACCCGGCCGTTTGACATTGTCATCGCTCCGCCGGATACTTTTTTGCCGTCTATAACAAGATCATTTCTGCCGCTCTGTTCTACATTTTTTACACCGAGATTATTCAAAGCTTTTATTACAGGTTCATACATCTTTTTGTAATTTCCGTAAACACCTGTGTCTTCCGGCACTAAGAAACAAACGTTAACTGCACCGTCATCTACTAAAATTGCGCCGCCGCCGGTATCTCTTCTGACGAGAAGAATATCATTTTCTTCCAGGTAATCCTGATTTACTTCAGATACAGCATTCTGGAAGCGTCCGATTTCTACTTTCGGGGCACAGTGATAAGGGAATATAATTCCTTCGTCCAAAAAGATATTGTTTTGAACGTAAACCTGCATCGCAAGTGCGTAAGCACCGTCTGTAATATATTCTCCATTGCGGAATGGTTCGATTAAATACATTATAGTCACCCTTACCTCTTAATTTTTATGGGCATTTAAAATCGTCTTTTGAATATCGTCTGTTAAAAAAACTGTCTGTGCTTTAATAGCTTCCGGAATTCTGTAAGATTTCTGATTCATTGTCACGAACAGTGCATCTTCATTTTGACGCGTCTGACGCCAGAATGGATGTTTTATAAATTGAGGCGTTGTATGACCAACACCTATTTCAAGATACATAACTTTACCTTTTTGATGGTCTTTTAAAAATGCATTATAAGTATCGCGCTCTGCATTAAATTTTTCATCTTCCACCATCCCTTTTTCTGCGGTGCGCTTATTCTTCTCAAGCGGTGCACTGCACTTTGGACAGTGCGGAACAAGTTCTGATGGTATTTTCATATCCTGCTGCTCTTCAGCCATTCTCCGTATCAGTTCATCATCCCGGTAGGTTTTATCATGACAGAAACGCGAACATTGCATTAAGGCATATTCACCCTGATAATAAAGTACTTTATCCATGTTATAGCCGGCAGCATAAAAAGCATTATCGGCATTCGTCGTAATGACATGATAAGGTTTTGTCTCAATCATTTTCTTGAGCGCAGTATAAGCTTCGCCTCTCGGCTGATCTAAATAATTTAATACTATAAAACGGCTTTGAAACGCCCAGTATTCTTCCCAGGTCGGAAACTTATACAGACTTGCCTGCAGCATATCAAACCAGTTATATTTTTCGATAAAATCCGGGAAATTATTTTTAAAGCGCTCCCCGATATATGTAAAACCGTCAGCTGCTGACATTCCGGCACCGATACCGACGACTACCGCATCAGCTTCACCGATTAGTCCGGCGAGCAGTTCACTTTCTGTTTTTTTCTCTTTCAGTGTCATCCAAGCGTCCATCCAAATACAACCTCTCTCAAGTCAAAAGATTCTTATAGATTTTTAAATCGTCCTTACTAAATACATTAAATACAACCTTAATTTCAGACCCCGTCTCCTCTAAATATTCTTGTACAGTATTTACTGCAATTTCTGCAGCTTTTTCTTTCGGGTAACCAAAGACCCCGGTAGATATACTGCAGAAGGCAATTGTTTTGATTTCTTTTTGCCTGGCAAGTTCAAGACAGCTTCTGTAACATTTAGCAAGCAGGTCCTGTTTCATCTGAGATACTCTCTCGTCCTGAACTACCGGCCCTACTGTATGAATAACATAGTCAGCAGGCAGATTATAAGCGGACGTGATTTTCGCCCTGCCTACCGCTTCTTTTCTGCCCTGTTTTCTCATTAGTTCCGCACATTCAAGACGTAATTCCGCTCCTGCTTTCGTATGAATAATATTATCGATGCAGTTATGATTAGGAATCAGGCAGCCGAGCATTTCAGTATTGGCTGCATTGACGATTGCTTCAATTCTCAGCGCCGTGATGTCTCCCTGCCATATGTAAAGCTGCTTTTTCACGGGTTTCAGCGATTCAAATTCCGTCACATTTCCAGCATTATATTCTGATAAAAACGCATCCTGCACATCGAGAAATTCCCTGCTGATTTTAACTGCGGGACGTTCGTTGGCAAGTCCCCGGAATACTTCAAAACGTTCGTTAAAACTGTCCGGCACCGACTGTTCAATATTTTTTTCCTGCTGCATATAAGATATTAAAAAATGGAGTCTGTCTGTCTGAGTCATCATATAATTTCACCCAATTCTAAAAAAAGACTTACACCCTATGTAAGCACATATGAATGCAAGCCTTAAAATATATATTCCGCTTTTATTTAAGCATCAGCAAGCGCATTAAATTCAGCTTCGTCAACACCGGTAAGTTTAACAACCCAGCTTTCATCTGCTTTAGCCGAGTTTAACAGTGTAGGCTCGTCTGTTGCCTTCTCATTAACTGCAACAATTTTACCAGCAAGCGGTGATGCCAGGTCAAGAACTGTTTTAGATGCTTCAAGCTCAAGCAGCGAATCGTTTTTAGCTACCTCTTCAGCTTTTGTAAATTCTACAAATCCTACAGTACCGATATCGTCCTGGAGTTCCGGAGTCATGATAAGCGTGTACTCCTCGCCGTTTTTTTCAACCCATAAATAGTTAGCAACCTTTTTCATTGTTATCCTTCTTTCTATTTTTTAAATTGAATTCTGATGATATTAATTCCAGTGCACGCTGTCTGTTTTCAGCACCCGGCATCAGCGGAATCAGCAGAAGTTCGTCGGCGCCGAATGTTTCTGCAAGTGTCTCCAGCTGCTGTTTTACACTCTTTCCATCTCCCACCACCATACGCGAGCGGTTTGCCGACAGCTTTTTCAGTTCTTCTACAGTATAAGTGTATTTCTCTGCAGTTTCAACCGATGGAAAACGTTCAAATTCACTGAAATTCATTTTGCCGAGAAGCCATAGATCTAAAGCCTTTGCGAATCTAGACGCTTGTTCATTTGTCTCTGCAATGACTACAAAAGGTGAGATCATAACATTCGGCTTCTCCATGACCGGAGACGGCACGAAATGTTCCCTGTATACACGCGCTGCTTCTTTACCGACCTCAGTTTTATCTTTTGAAGTATGAGGAAACAGGCCGAACGTATACCCAATACCCTGGCGGGCAGCAAGTTCCGCCGTGCGGACACTCGTGCTGAGCACCCACATTTCCGGATTCGTTTCTCCTTTTGGATTTGCAGCAACCTCATTAAAACGGTGATTCTCATCATCGGTATTCGTAACGTATTTCTTTATATCACTGATGTTTTCTTCATAACGCTGCTTTCGCGGACGCATTTCGTTCATCGATTTGTTAACCGCAGGGGTCCCAAGCGTGTTTCCAACACCAAGGTCTACTCTGCCCGGATATAAACTCTCCATTACCCTGAAATTCTCAGCAACTTTCAGAGGGCTGTAATGCGGAATCATTACCCCTCCGGAGCCGAGCCGGATAGTTGATGTCTGGCCGAGTATGTGCATCATTAACAGCTCAGGGCTGCTGCTCGCAAATGCATTCACATCGTGATGTTCCGCCATCCAGAACCGTTGAAAGCCTAAACTCTCAGCAGCTTGGGCAAGCTTAACAGTTTCTTTCAGTGCAGTTTCCGGCATTTGCCCCTCATCTATAACAGCATAATCCAATACGCTAAATTTAATCATTTGAACAAATCCTTTAAGGCACATTTGTATTCCAAATTATACTTATTATATCGGTGTTAAATTTTATCGTCAATGTAATTGTAATGCTCAACATCCGTGCCTGTTAAACCATTATGTATTCAGCGTTTTCCTAAGTAAAAAGGATGGAACAGCTAATAAAGCCGCTTCATCCTTTTTATCCATCATTTAGAGTACACTTTTAGAAGCAGCTCTCCATTATGCACTTCACTCTTCATGGCGACCAGGTTTTCATCTGAAGTATCGATGACGTATTCTCCGGAAAGGTTATCAGCGTTCCGATAGAATAATTTGATGCGGTCAATGCTGAAAAAATCATGCTCAAGCATAGCAAGCATACTGTTCATATGGTCGAATTCTGCATAATTCTCGCGCTCAAGAAGTGCCTTATTCCGCTCATCCTGGTAATCGGCCAGGGATTTACGGTTAATAACTAATTCAGCCTCATTTTCTTTTAGTTCCAGACGGTTAAAATGTTTCACATCAATTGTGATTCTTTTCTCACCGAGGCCAACAATATCATCGACAAAAGACACGCCGGTAATTTTTATATTTTCAATATCGGAGACATCCAGTAATTGCTTCATTTATTTACCCTCACACTATTTTTTATACTGACATGATTGTATCATAGTAACTGAACGGACTCAGCACGGCTGCTCATAATCAATATCAGGATGATACTGATGCGATTTTCCAACCAGCTGATTGACATTAATTTTATACCTTGCTACTTTGAAAGTAATAAGAAAAGAACGTACATATTAAGGAGAAGCATGATGAATAAAAAATACTCGCCTTTATTTAAACCTTTACTTTTACCGAACGGGATTGAACTGTCAAACCGTTTCGTCCTCTCGCCGATGATTACAAACTCATCGACTGTCGACGGCTATGTTACCGCTGAAGATGAGCTATATCATGCACGAAGAGCAGCATCAGCACCGATTCAAGTAACAGGAGCTGCTTATATCGAACCTTACGGCCAGCTGTTTGAATACGGCTTCAGCGTTAGTGATGACCGGACAGTGCCGGGGTTGAAAAAACTCGCTGCAGCGATGAAAAAAGACGGTGCTAAAGCGATATTGCAGTTAACCCACGCCGGGCGGTTTTCCAATCAGGCTATACTGGATCTTGGAGTGGTTTACGGCCCGAGCTTTATGGAATTAAACACACCAATTAAACACCAGGTGCTGCCGATGACAAAACGTAAAATCGATACAGTTATTCAGCAGTATGCAGATGCTGCAAGACGGGCAATCGATGCCGGATTTGACGGTGTGGAAGTATCAGCAGCCCAGCGTCTGTTAATCCAGACATTTTTCTCTAAATTTTCGAATGAACGTGAGGACGAGTACGGCGCAGCTTCACTCGAAAACCGTTCCCGTTTCGGCCTCGAAGTGATTAAAGCAGTCAGTGACGTAATTAAAGAACATGCGCCTGCAGATTTTATCTTCGGTTTCAGAGGCACGCCTGAGGAAACCCGCGGCGATGACGTCGGCTACAGCGTAGATGAATTTTTACAGTTCGTCGATTGGGCCCGGGAAATTACAGATATCCATTACCTCGCTATCGCAAGCTGGGGACGCAATATTTATCAGAATGAAGTCCGTGCAGCCGGTCCGCACCAGGGTGAACCTGTTAATAAAGTCGTTTACGAACATGTAAAAGGAGAAATTCCGATGATGGCAACAGGCGGTGTAAATTCACCGGACAAAGCACTGGAAGCATTGGAATATGCAGACATGGTCGGTGCCTCCAGCCCGTTCATTACAGAGCCGGATTTTGTCACGAAACTGCGCGACGGCCGTGAAGATGAAATAGATCTGCAATTTACTATTGATGACTTGGATGATTTGAAAATACCGAAAGCAGCATTTAAAGATATTGTCCGCATGATGGATTACGGTGAAGGACTGCCAAAAGAAACGCGGGATGAACTGCGCAGGCTGGCAGATGAAGACTAGTGTATTCTGTGCTTGAGAGACGTTGTTGATTTAACAAAGTCCATGCAGACTAGGCTACGTACTTTGTTGATTTGATAAAGTTCATGCAAATCAGTCTATGGACGTTGTTGATTTGACAGAGTACATGCAAATCAGGCTATGGACGTTGTTAATTTGACAGAGTACATGCAAATCAGGCTATGGACGTTGTTAATTTGACAGAGTACATGCAAATCAGGCTATGAACGTTGTTGATTTGACAAAGTTCATGCAAATCAGGCTATGAACGTTGTTGATTTAACAAAGTACATGCAGATGGTTTCACGAACTCTGTATCTTCCACAAAGTCCATGGGTTTTTATCCTTTTAAATAAAATTCTCTATACAGTAATTTAGCCCATCCTTTTCCGGGTATTATATTTAAGTATGTTCTTAAACAATATTTTGAGGAGGATTATTTTGAAAAATGAACAGATAGTTTTAGCAAAACGCCCGGAAGGAATGCCTGGTGACGATATTTTCAGATTCGAAGATATTGATATTAACACGCCCGGAGACAATGAACTTTTAATTGAAAGTGTTTATATTTCAGTCGATCCTTATATGCGCGGCCGCATGAATGATACGAAATCCTATGCGAAACCTTTTGATATAGATGAACCACTAAATGGTCACGTGCTCGGCAGAGTTGTAGAGTCGAATGCTGACGGTTTCAAGGAAAATGATGTCGTAACAGGTCATCTGTCATGGAAAAAGTATAATACGGTATCAGCTGACAGTGTAAGTAAAGTAGCGTCAACGGAAGTTCCGCTTCATTTATATTTAAGCACACTCGGTATGACCGGCCACACTGCTTACGGCGGCTTATTAAATATCGGTAAACCGCAGGCAGGGGAAACTGTCGTTGTCTCTGCTGCTTCCGGTGCGGTCGGTTCTGTCGTCGGCCAGATTGCTAAAATTAAAGGTGCAAAAGTTGTCGGCATCGCCGGGGGCCGGGAAAAGGTCACTTATCTTACTGAAGAATTAGGTTTTGATGCCGGTGTCGATTATAAAGCAGATGATTTTAAAGAGCAGTTTGCAGCTGCAGTGCCCGATGGTGTTGATGTATATTTTGAAAACGTCGGCGGCACTGTTTCAGACGAAGTGTTTAAACACTTGAACCGTTTTGCACGAATTCCTGTCTGCGGAGCGATTTCTTCTTACAACAGTAAAGAAGATAACGGTCCCCGCGTCCAACAGCAGCTGATTAAATCTCAAGCCCTGATGCAGGGATTTCTCGTCGCTCAATTCGAAGATGAAGCTGAAGAAGCAAGTAAGCAGCTTGCCCAGTGGGTTCAGGAAGGTAAAATTAAATCCGAAGTATCGATTGCCGAAGGATTCGATAAAATTCCGGAAGCCTTCAGAAACCTCTTTACCGGAGACAACTTCGGAAAACAGATTGTTAAAGTATCGGATTCATTAGATTAATATACTAAAAAGCCGTTTGAAGATTTTTATCATTCTTCAAACGGCTTCTTTATCTTTAAATGGTTTTAACCAATAGGCTCACTACTTCAACATGCACCGTGTGCGGGAATAAATCCACAGGCTGCACAGTTTTTAATTCATAGCCGAATTCTCTCAGCCATGTAATATCTTCTGCAAATGTTTCCGGGTTGCAAGAAACATAGACTACTCTGTCTGTTCCAAGCCTTGCAATACGGCGCATTACTTTGCCGCCTGCACCTGAACGAGGCGGATCCAGCATCAGGAGATCAGGAATCCCCCACGTTTCGAGTATTTCATCCATGCCCCGGCGCGCATCTTTCGCAAGGAAGTAAGTATTATCAATACCGTTATCTGCGGCATTGCGTTTCGCCGATTCAATAGATGATTCAACAATCTCAATACCTGCAAGTTCTTTTACTCTTTTAGCAAACGGCAGCGAGAATGTCCCAACACCGCAGAACAGATCAATCATACGTTCATGGTCTTTCGCATCTGCCATTTCAAGTGCCAGTTCAACCAGTTTTTCCGCCTGAGTCGGATTCGTCTGGAAGAAGGTATCGAACCAGGTGCGGTATTTATATCCGTACATCACGTCATGGATATAATCCCTGCCAAAAAGTAAATGCGTATCTTCAGATTGTGTACGGTCCGCAATGTCTGTATTGACCATCCACATTAAACTTTTAAGATTAGCAAATTTCGCCGTCAGTTCTTCAACGAGTTCATCGATTAAAGGTTTTAGTTCACCATCCGGCTTATCAGTCGCAAATACCGCTAACATCATTTCTTCAGTTTCCTGAGAGCGTCTGACCATTAAGTGTCGGAGCAGACCGCTGTGGTCTTCTTTATCATACCCTGGAAGCTCGTGTTTTCCCGCCCATTTAGACACAAGCAGCATTGCTTCAACCATTTCATTGTTAGCAATTAAACATGTATTAAGATCGATAATTTTACGGAAATTGCCAAGTTCGTGCATGCCGAGCTCACCATTTTTACCGAATGTAAACTCCATTTTATTGCGGTATTCAAAAGGATGTTCTTCCATTCCTATCGCATCTTTCACCACAGAAGCGTCAAAATTATTCTTCTCCAGTTCCCGCTTAACTAAGTCGGTTTTCTCTTTCAGCTGAGCTTCGTAGCTCCAATGCTGCCATACGCAGCCGCCGCATAATTCAAAATGCGGACACGGGGGTGTCACCCGATCAGGGTGCGCTGTGACTATTTCTTTCGGTAGTACATTTGCGCGTTTTCGGGTCGGATTTGGCACATCAACTGTGACTGTTTCCCCTCTCAGTGTCTGCGGCACAGCAAGGTTCAGCTTACGGGGTTTATGGCCGCCGTGATCACGCAAGGCATATCCCCGGCCAGACCCCTTTTTATCCAAATCATCTATAGTTATTGTAAATGTTTCAATATGTTCATTGTTAATTTTAGCCACTTTTATCTCCTCACACATCTCTTCATTTATATAATTTTACTTATAGACACGAATTGTTGCAAGCAAAATTGATAAAAGTCTAAACCGCTGGCTGGGGTACATATGAACCCCTATCATGCCAACCCCAGCACCCGCGGATCCACATGAAACCCGATCATACCAGCCCCAGAGTCCGCGGATACACATGAGTCACGATCATGCCAACCCCAGCACTCGCGGATACACATGAAACCCGATCATGCCAACCCCAGCACTCGCGGGTACACACTAGCCCCAATCATACCAACCCCAGCACCCGCGGGTACACACGAAACCCGATCATACCAACCCCCGAAGCAAAAACGGCCTGAAAATCTCAAAATACAGATTCTCAAGCCGTCTAAACTTTAATACATTATTTTTTTGTTTTTATTTTTAAAACGCTGGTTGTGAGACGACACCATCGCAAACTGATCAGCTTTCGGATCGATGTAAGTTTTCGCATTGTTAACAGCATTGACAGCATCTGCATAAGCTCCCGCAATCAAGTTTACTTTGCCCATGTATCTGATGCAGTCTCCGGCAGCAAAGATTCCCTCGACATTAGTCAGCCCCGTCGGTTCTGCTTTAACAAAAAAGTCATTTTCAAGATTAAGACCAAGATTATTTTCTCTGAACAGGAGATTTTCCTGATCGTAGCCGTGATTCACAATCAGCTCATCATAGGCATCGCTGGTAGTTTCACCAGTGTGATTATTAGTAATCTCGACATATTCCATCAAATCTCCGCCGCTGATTCCAGTGACTTCAGACTTTGTCATGACTTTCACACCATTTTTCTGCAGCCGGCTGACATCCGCCTCATGTGCTGTCAAATCATCGCCCCGGTAGATAATATGAATTTCACGCGCTATCGGCGACAGATCATTTGCCCAGTCTACTGCTGAATAGCTGCCGCCGGTAATGAGTATTTTTTTATCGGTAAACCGTTTAATATCGGGTACTGCGTAGTGAAGATTTTTATTCTCAAACAGATGGGCATTCTCAAGATTAAGTTTGACAGGCTTAATCATGCCTCCGCCGCCGATTGTAATAATCACACTTTTGGAGTAATGCTTATCTCCTTCAGACGTCTCAACCGTAAAGTACTCATCATTGTCTTTGTGAATATTAGTCACTATCGTATTCAATACCACTTCCGGTTCAAACGTTAACCCTTGCGCAATCGATTTCTCTATCAATTTCCCAGCTGCCAGCGGCTCAGTTCCGCCGATATCCCAAATCATTTTTTGAGGATAAAGATGCACCTTGCCGCCGAGTTTATCCTGCCCGTCAATTATTTTAGTCTTCATTTCACGAAGGCCCGCATAAAATGCACTGAACAGGCCAGCAGGTCCGCCGCCGATTACTGTGACATCATATATATTGTCCGTCATTAAAAATACACTCCTTAGTTAGAACCTAATGCTTCCTCGACGTCCTGAACGATTAAACTGTTTGCAATATAGCCGCTGTACAGCCAGCTGTCTTCCCGAGTATATTCATAAACATTTCCGTTTTCTACAGCCGGAATATTTTTAAATACATCATCTGAAAATGCTGTTTCACTGTCTCCTTCACTATTGCCGATAAAGAAAATATGATCAGCTTCCATTTCAGCCAGGCTTTCAAGCGAGGCTTCAATCCACGGCGTTTCATTACCCTCTGAAAGTTCTTCGACCAGGGCAGGTGCACTTAAACCTAAATCGTTATATAATACTTCACCGCTCGACTTATCTTTATTTGAGATAAAGTAAGAATCACCAGTCCACCAGATTGCGGCTGCAGTTTCACCGCCGATTTCGCTTTCCAGATCAGCTGCTGTTTCCTCACTGAGTGTATCGTATTCAGCCACTTTCTCTGCGGCTAAATCTTCTTTGCCGAACACTTCAGAAACACGTGTCAGACGGTCTCTCCAATCATCGTAATTGCCGCTTTCAACGATGAATGTCGGCGCAATTTTAGAGTAGCTTTCGTATTTCTCACCTTCTGCAAGGTCCGCTGAACTGAGCAGTATTAAATCTGGTTCTTCCTGGATAACTGTTTCAAACGGTAAATCGAAAGGCATTAAAGGCAATCCATCAAGACCTTCAGACTGAAGGTATTCCTGAACGCTGTCTTCACCTATTGTCCATTGTACTGCCGGTGTTTCTTCCAGTGTAAGTAAATCATCTTCAAGATACGTTCCTATAATACGTTCCGGATTTTCAGGAATTGCCACTTCATTTCCTGCATCGTCTGTAAGTACCTGCTCTTCAGCTGCACTCTCTTCAGATGCCTGCTCACTTGTATTACTTTCATCATTTGAACAGCCTGCAGCAAAAATTGATATTCCGAGCATTAAAACCGCTAATTTTTTCATCTATTTTCTCCGTTCGAATTTTTATAAGATATTGACACTGATAATCATTATCAATAAAATTTTATGCTTTATGACACACAAAGTCAACTGTTCTTAATAAAAAATATACATTACGATTCTGTAGTAATATTCACTTATCGTTTCGTTTTTCACTATCGTGGTATATAAATAAAAAGAGAAAATTTTTGCCGTTAAGGGGATGATAGTATGACTGCATACAGACATCGCGATTTTAATTCCGTTAACCGGTTCATGGCTATAGGCGCCGCAATCGGTATTATCCTCGGAATTATTACAGGTTTAATTTTCGGATACACTGCTTTTTGGATTGCTGCCGGAATCGCACTCGGCATCAGCGGCGGCGCTGCAATTGAAGCATCGATACACACGCCGCCCCGTAAAAAAGAAGGATAGCTCCCTGGAGGAACTATCCTTCTTTTGATTCTGCAGTCATTAATTTTTTATACATTTGACTAAAATCAGCTTTACTGAACATGACCGGTACAGGGTAGAGAGGATTTGCTTCTTTATAAGCTGCTGCAGACAATTTCTTTAAATCTTCGGTTTTCAATTCCGGGAAAGATGTCCCGATATTCATTTTCTCATTTAAATCTTTAATACTCGCTATAAATTTCTCTGCTTTAACCGCGTCACTGTCCTCTGTCCCGGTCACTTTTGCAATATCACCAAGGTGTGCGAGCTTGCCGTGAACCGCTTCGCCGTACTCTTCTAATATGTACGGGAGAATCACAGCTACAGTCCGGCCGTGCTGGACATTATATTCAGCACCTAAGGCATGCGCCATGGCATGAACATTTCCCACATAAGCCCGGGTAAATGCCTTGCCTGCAAAATAAGAAGCCCGCTGCATATTCGTCCGCAGCTGAATATCCTGACCATTTTTATACGACGGGTATAAGTTGTCATAGATCAGCTCAACTGCTTCCTCGCTCAGCATTTTCGTCTGCTTCGTATTGCTCCGGTTAAGATAAGCTTCGACAGCATGTGCTAAAGCATCCATGCCTGAATATGCCGTCATATCCTGCGGCAGTCCGAGGAGCAGCTCCGGGTCTAATACCGCCGCATCCGGCATCAGTTTTGTATCTATAATTGCATATTTCTCCCTGGTTTCACTGTCGGTAATCACTGCGGCGATGGTTGCTTCGCTGCCGGTGCCCGCCGTTGTCGGAACCGCAACGAGGTAAGGCAGTTTACTTCTCACTTTTAAGACGCCTTTAAATCGTTTAAAATCCGTCGTATTTTTAGCTGCAGCGATACCGGTGCCTTTGGCACAGTCAATTGCCGAACCACCTCCAAATCCGATTACAGCTTCACAATTCTGCTCGTTAAAAACCTTTAATGCTTCTTCTATATTTTTCGTTGTCGGGTTCGCTTTTGTACCTTTATAGATAAAATAAATAATATTTTCTTCGCTCAGACTGTCGAGCATTTTATCGAGCAGACCTGCTTTAACAATGCCTTCATCAGTTACAATCAGTACTTTTTTTATAGACTCTTCCGTTAATTTAGGTGCCAGTTTTTCAATACACCCTACGCAGTTGATTACTGCCGGCGGCTGCCAGTTCAATAAAGGTGCAGTATTTTTCATTATCCATTGATATGCCCGGCTGTACATTTTAAATAACATAGATATCTTTCCTTCCACACGTTCAAAATAATCCGTTGCATATATTCTATATATCTTTTCCTAAATTTAAGTGAGAGTAAAATGATAAAAAGATTAAATTATTAGCTGATTTTCATAAATAATATACAGTTGACTTTTATACAGTCAGACTATATATTTGAACTATACAGTTAGACGATATAGTTAGAGGTGAATAATATGAGACCGAAGCTTTTACCTTTGTCAGAAACAATGCATCTGATAATGCTGGCCTTAAGAAAGCCGCTGCACGGCTACGCGATTATGCAGCTCGTAAACGAAATGTCGGACGGAGAAGTTAATATTGCTGCGGGCACGCTTTACGGGGCCCTGGATAATCTGAAAAAACATCACTATATAGAACTGATTTCTAATCCTGGAGAACGCAGGAAAGTTTATCAGGTTACAGAACTAGGAGAAGAAATACTCGCAATCGAAAATATGCGTTTAAAGAAATTTATTTCCCTTTATGAAAATGGAGATGGTCCAAATGAATAAGTGCAAATTTTTTCTTGACCCGTTGAAGGCAGAACAGTGGATTAACGAAATGCAAAATAAAGGTTATCGTTTAACAGATATTTCAATGGATTTCATTTATAAGTTCGAAGAAACTTCTGAAGATTATATTACCCGAGTAGATTATCAGGAGATGATGAGCATACCGAAATACGAAGAATACCTCAGTATTCATGAAGAATTCGGTTGGGAACATATTAGAGGCGGACGTTTCGGCGCGATGACACAAGTCTGGTCAAAAAAACCGGACGGCAACGATGAATTGTTTTCGGATCGCGAGTCAAAAATTAATTATTATAAAAGGTATATGAAAATGACAGGCGGGCTGGCAATTCTCTTTTTATTCTACTCGATGCTTTTTCTGCCGGACAGACCCGGAATGATATTTTTAACTCCCGGTTTATGGGATTTAGAAGGCATGGAATTCTGGAGAGCATTTCTGTTTGAACTGCCCTTCGCTCTGATGAGAATTCTGCCGGCAGTACTCTTCCCGGTAACGGTGATTATACTTTTCATTGCTTATTACAGAATGGACAAAGCCAAAAAAGAACTTGAACAAGAAAATTAACAATTTCGTATCAAGGAGGATGTTTAAATGAAGTTAAGCAACATTTCCAAGAAATACCGCAGTAATACTGTGCTCGATAATATTAACTTTACCCTCGACTCCAGCGTCACAGGTTTAATCGGTAAAAACGGCGCCGGTAAAACGACGATGATGAAAATTATGTGCAGCGTTATTCAGAACTATTCCGGCACAGTCGCTAAAGACAATAATGCCGAGATTGGTTACTTAATCGAAGAACCGAAGTACTATAAAAACAAATCAGGTAAATACAACATCGAATATTTCACAAAAATATACACGGGTAATTACGATAAAGAATTTATTAATTCGCTGCTCGCACAGTTAGGTATGACAAAATATGTAAATAAAAAGATGAAAACATATTCGATGGGAATGAAGCAGAAACTCGGTCTTGTTATTGCGCTTGCACGAAAACCGGAATATTTAATTCTCGATGAACCGACAAACGGCATGGATCCCGACGGCTCAATCGAAGTGCTCAGTATTATCCGGAAACTGGCTCAGGATTACGGTATGAAAGTGCTGATTTCGAGTCACAAACTTGAAGACATTGAAGCAGTCAGTGATGACATTGTATTTATCGACCAGGGAAAACTCAGCAATAAAGAAAATGTTGAGAGATTGAGTACAACTGTGACCATGTCGTTTGTTTTTGATGAAGATGATATTGAGTATGCTCTTGGCGTGATTAAAAAGTTTGATGAATCAGCAAAACAGACGGAAAATATTATATCTACCACTTCTGTACACTTACTTCAGGATATGTTAAAAGCTTTAAGTGTCGAAAGTGTTTACCCTGCAGATATTAACAAACACCAGGGATCGGTTAAAGATTACTACTTCAATCAGATGAAAGGCGGCGGTCAGAATGAGAATCAGTAAACTTGTCTTCTATGATTTTAAAAATATAATGACGAGCTGGATTACTTATTTCTCACTCGTCCTATGTATTCTTCCGGCATTTGGAATCGCTTATTCAGTCGCAAATTTAAACGGTCCATTTGAAGTCATTCAGCTGACATACTTCTTTGCGTTTTTCGGTACACTGCTTGTTGTAATTAACGCGATGTTGCCATTCACAAAAGATATCAGCCAGAATACAATCACTCTTATGATGAATACAAAAACAAACCGAATGAAATATTATATTGCCAAAGTCATCACTATTGGTATTGTCGGATTAATTTTCGGCATTGCCGGCAGCTTATCAACTTATTTTTTGGCAGCCTATGCTGGGCTTGAAATGCCAGGAGAATTGATGTGGCAAATCATTTTGCATTTTGTACTTTATACTCTATTTTACGGCACTTTATTTTTAACAATCAGTACATTTTACAGTAATGTGCTTGCTTTATTTATCATTGTCCTGCTGTCAATCATGCTCTTCCCTTCCCTCTTAGACGGAATCTTGATGTGGGACGGTTTATCTGAATGGGTGAATACATTTATTAGAGAATACCTGCCCCTCTACTTCCTTCCGGAAGTCACCGGTTCTCATAATTGGTTGTCCGCACACTATGTATCTTCAGCGGCCGGGATTATACTGATTGCAGTAATCGGATTGATAAAAATTCAAAAAAGAGACTATTAATATAAAAAAATCCGGGGAAGTAAATTCCGCGGATCTTTTTCGTGTATCTGTTCTGCTTTTGATAATTTCATAAATATAACAGCCGCTTATATCTATAACGGCTCGTTACATATACCTTCTTTTCAGATTATATATTCCTTTTTTCCGCTTAATTTTACCAGTGTGATATTCAATATAACTACTGTAATTATTCCGAGCACAATCAGTGTTATATGAAGCGGTAAAGGTAGACCGAAAGGAAGCGGCAGCAGCATGGTTACAGGAATAATCATGTTTACGAGGCCTGTCTGTTTTTGCGCTTTTAAACTAAGAAATTGTTCTGCCCTGCAGTAAGGACACTTTACAGAACCCGACAGGCTTTTAAATACTCCAGCCTTATCTTTAAACGTCCATTCCGTCTGACATTTCGTACAGCGCGCCAAATTAATCTCCCCTTTTAAGATAATGTTATTTTAACAGATCCCATTTCGCTCATATATTCCGCTCTGTAAAGCTGCTTTTCTATTTTTTTATCTGCCAATGCATTTTTTACTTTACCGACATTTGCCCGCGCCACTATTTTTGTATATTTCGGTTGTTTGCGATAATTTACACTGACTGATCCCATCTTGCTGAGCGCTTTTAGATCGCTGTCCGGTGTCAAGTTATTCAATGCTATTTTCCCGAGTTCCGTAAGTAAATCGTACCTTTCCGATTTTACTCCTGCAACGGTCAATTTACCCATTTCTGTATTCATGTACAGATTGCTGAAGTCACTCGATTCTATTTTCAAGGCGCCCATCTCCGACTGAAATTCTCCGTAGTTCCCCGTCAGACCTGCAGCTTCTACTGCGCCTTCCTTTGTTTTTATTTTAAACTCCTCTGCTTCGATATCACTAATAGTTACTTTGCCGATCTGATTATTCACTGTCAGCATATCGAGAGTTTCCGGCCAGGTAATTATTAATTCATCTTTTTTCAGCTGTTTTCTTTTTTTCATAAAATCAATAATTGTATTAAATTTCACTTCGCCTGCTGAGCCTGTATGATATATTGTCAGCTGATTATTGTCAGTTTCATATTCCAGTTTCCCTTTATGGGTATAGCTTAAAAATTTAATACTGAGCTTCTTTCCTTTTTCAATTTTGATATCGGCGCTCTCTCCGCTGATTGCCAGCTGATTGATGCTGAAGTTTTTCAAGTCTGAGGCAAAACTTCCTGTGACAGGCTGCAAACCGGTTTTTCGAGTCTCCTGTTCAGGTTCCGCTTCTTCTTCAGCAATTTCTTCTGCGATAAATTTCTCAGCTACCTTACGGGGTTCTCCTAGTATTTTTAAAAGATATTCTTCAGTATCCCCGAGCTCTATCGCTTTTTGTATCTGCATTTCAAAATCTTTTACAAGCTCCTCACGCCGATTATCCGGCAATGCATCAAGTTCTTTTTCCAGTTCTGTTATAAACTCGTTTAGCGACATTTAATTCCCCTGCTTTTCAAATTTACCGTATCGGTTATTAATCTTTAATATCATTATGCATGTCCTGCATCTTGTTCTCAACATTTGATATTTCAAATGCACATTCCTTGAGAAGTGTCATATACTCTTCAGTATCTTTTTTAGTGTTTTTATAACGCATTTTATGTTCGAAACTTGCCCACATGTCCATGCCGATTGTACGGATTTGAATTTCCACCGGTGTGTGTTCTACACTTTCCGATAAAAACACAGGCACAGAAATAACAATATGCAGACTGCGGTAACCATTTTCTTTCGGTTTCTCGATGTAATCTTTGCGTTTTAATAATTTAATATCTTCCTGTTTCAACAGCAGCTTTTCCAGTACGTAAATATCTTCTATGTAATTGCAGATTACGCGCATACCCGCGATGTCGAATATATTATCCTTGGCACTTTCAACTGTCACAGGCAGACTTTTACGCTCCAGTTTGGACAGTAAACTGCGTGTTCCTTTAACTCTCCGTTCCATATGATGAATGGGATTATGTTTATGAATGACCTGGAATTCATCGTCCAGTATTTTAAGTTTAGTTGATATTTCTTCCAAAGCTGAAGAGTATATATGATTTAATTCTACGAAATTCAGCATTTCATCAAAATATTCAAGTGAATTGAAATTTTGATTCGTCTGAAATTTCTTAGTCATTGCTTCTTTTAACTCTTCTAAATCCATCGATGGTTTACGGTCCACGTACATATAAACACTCCTAAAACTTTATCTACTAGTATCATTATAAGTGGAGTCAGATAATATTACCAAACATCATATATTTATATTTTCTTCTAATAGAGTTATTATTAAGATAATCAAACAAAGGGAGATGTACATATGACTTTATCATTATCAGATATCAAAGCAGCGCGTGAACGAATTGCGCCTTATGTTATTAAAACTCCGCTTCTCAGACTTCGTAATCTTGAAGAAATCCTCGGCTGTGAAGTGTATGTAAAACTAGAGAATATGCAGCGCACAAACGCTTTTAAGCTTCGCGGTGTAATGAATACAATACTTCAGCTGACAGATGAAGAACTGGAACGCGGTGTAGTTACCTCATCTTCAGGAAATCATGGTCACGCGGTTTCTTACGCTTCAAAATTATTGGGCATTAAAGCAACAGTCGCTGTTCCAGATACTGCCCCGCCATTCAAACTTGAAAAAATTAAAGAGCATGGTGCTGAAATTATTCCGACAACTGTAGAAGAACGCTTTAAGTTACAGGAAAAATTGGTAGAAGAACACGGCTATACGCTGATTCCTCCTTTTAATGACTACCGTGTAATGGCGGGTCAAGGCACTGTCGGTCTTGAGATTTTAGAACAACTCCCGGATATAAATCACATATTCGTTCCGACAAGCGGCGGCGGTTTAGTCGGCGGTATCGCAACAGCTGTCAAAGAATCAGCTGATAATGTTAAAGTACACGGCGTCGAACCTGCCAATCTGCCTAAATTCGCTGCAAGTTTAGAAAATAATGAGATTACACAGGTAGAGAATAAAGGTACAATCGCAGACGGCCTGGTCAGTATTATTCCAGGTGAGAAGAACTTCCCTATCGTGCAAAAATACGTGGATACATTCTATACAGTCAGTGAAGAAGCTATGAAAAAAGGACAGAAATTGCTGCTGATGGAAGCAAAAATACTTGCGGAAATCTCTTCTTCGATCGGGATTGGCGGCGTTCTTAACGGAGAGATTGAAGTAAAACCTGAAGATAAAATCTGTTTTGTGATTACCGGCGGCAACCTTGGTTTTGATCAGCTCAGCTCCATTAGAGATACTGAGTATTAAATATAAAAGCAGATCCTCTCTGGTATGCTCCGGAGAGATTCTGCTTTTATTATTACATTAATGATGTGAACCACAAGCCAAGTGTAGTGCCTATATAGTTGCCGATAATATAACCCAATGTCCCGATGATTAAAATCGGTCCGACGAGTTTTGTCCAGCCGCGTGAAATGGCCATCGCTGCTGCTGTTGTCGGTCCGCCGATGTTGGCATTAGATGCGAGAATGATTTCTTCCAGATTAAACTTGAACAGACGTCCGAAACCAAATGAAATCAGCATGTTTATCAATACAATAATTGCAGCAAATACTAATATTAACGGTGCATTTTGCACAATTAACGGAATCGATGCCGGCACACCGATAACTACGAAAAAGATATAGATAAAGAAAGTTCCAAATTCCTGAGAACCTCTGATGCTCTCGAAATATTTAGGGAAAATGGCGACAAGCAGCAAGGTTAAAGTTGTCAGCATCAAGTAGTCATCACCGATGATACCGCGAAGGATACTTAGAAATACATTGCTGTTTTCAGGTATCAGATCAGCAAAGAAACCTGCCAGACTGAATGACACAGCGACAATTGCAAATGCTGTACCGATTGCTTTTGCGACATCTTTTAATGATATTTCTTTACGTTCCCAGTAGCTGGAAGCCTGGTTGTCACCGGTACCATTTTTCTCCATCTCATCCATATGCGGCGTACCGAACTTGTTTCTGAAGAAAGACACAGTCGGTATCAGAATAAGTACAAAAAAGTAAATTGCCATCAGCAGATTATCCGCTACCACTGTTGATGACACAGTGTCCTGCGGCACATCAAAACGTGTAGCCATGGCAGCGAAGTTTACCCCGCCGCCCGTATAGGATGCACTCAGCATTGCACCGATGTAGTTCAGCTGCGGAATAACTTCTCTAAGTATGAAGAAAGCAGCAATTGTTCCGGAAATTGTTCCTACAGTACTGATTAAAAATATAATCAGCAGCCGTTTACTCTCCTGCCATACTTTTACGATATTCGACTGAAATAAAAGCAGCGGAATCGCAAGCGGCACTACATAAGTCCATACTGTATCATAGACCGGTGAATCCAGCGGTATGACTCCTGTATTACTGAGCAGCATCGCACCGACCAATGCAATAATTGCTCCCGATAATTTCGACGCCCAGCTGTACTTCTGCTCTAAAATAATAGCAATAGCTGCCCAGCCTATTAAAATTGCCCACAGCACCCAATAATTCTCTGGATGTATGAGACTCGTCACCTCTTCCATTTAAATCCCCCTTATGTAAAGTTACTCTTATTCTACTCCAGGTGAATTTCAATTAACAGATAATTATAGATATATTATTAAGATAAAAAACTGTACATCAGCTTTTTCCAAAGCAAATGTACAGTTTTTCCGATTATATTTCTATTTCAAGCAGCACAGGAGTGTGATCTTGTCTTGTGCCGGAATCAATCATTTCTGATTTAATGACTTTTTCGGCAATACGGTTACTTACCAGCCAGTAATCAATTCTCCAGCCTGAATTATTGATTTTGCTCGTTTTTGCACGCTGAGCCCACCATGAGTAAATACCTGTCACATCACCGTGGATATGACGGAAAGTATCGGTAAATCCTCTGTTTAAAAGATTGGTGAATCCCTGACGTTCTTCATCCGTAAAACCTGCAGAACGGCGGTTGCCTTTTGGATTTGCCAAATCAATTTCCCTGTGAGCAACGTTGAAATCACCAGTTGCAAATACCGGTTTGTTTTTATCCAGTGCTTCTAAATAATCTGCATATTTTTGATCCCATACCTGACGTTCATCAAGTCGTTTCAAGGCGCTGCCCGCATTCGGAGTATACACCTGGGTAATGTAAAAATCATCGAATTCCAGTGTCATCATGCGTCCTTCAGCATCCATTGGCTTCGGTGCCCCGATTACAGGATATGATACTTCCGGACTCAGCTCTGATTTATACAAAAACATCGTTCCAGCGTAACCTTTACGCGCCGGTTCTACGGAACTCCGCCAGATAACTTCATAAGCCGGAAATACTTCTTTTAAAATTTCAGCATGTTTTTTAGTCGGTCCTGCTGCCGATAATTTAGTTTCCTGAATCGCAATGACATCGGGATTATGTTCCTGAAGTGACTTTAATACATTACGTGATAATAACGCTCTCGCAGAATCACTGGTCAAAGCGGCGTTTAATGAATCGATATTCCATGAAATAAACTTCAAAATACTTCCTCCTAATTGATAACATCCTGTTGTTTTTCGAGCACAGTAACTGCCTCAATATGTTTAGTTTGAGGAAAAAGATCAACCGGTGTAACTTCCGCTGCTTTAAAGCCGTGTCTCTCCAGGTACTTCATGTCTCTCTGCAGTGTGCTCGGATTACATGAGATGTATACAATCTTCTTCGGTGCAACTTCTATCAGTGCATCAAGGAACTCTGTATGACATCCTTTTCTCGGCGGATCGACGAAGACAACATCAGCGCTAACGCCCTCTTTAACGAGTCTCGGCATTACTTCTTCTGCTTTCCCTAAATAGTAGTCTGCATTATCGATGCCATTCAGTTTCGCATTTTCTTTAGCATCTTCAACTGCACTTTCAACAACTTCAATTCCGATAATTTTGCTGACACGGTCCGATGCTGTAAGACCGATTGAACCGATGCCTGAATACGTATCAATAATTGTTTCATCACCGCTTAGATCGGCCATGTCGAGCCCGATCTGATAGAGCTTTTCTGTCTGTTCATGGTTTACCTGATAAAATGAACGATCGCGTATTTTAAATGATTTTCCAAGCAGCGTATCTGTAATGTAATCATGACCAAGCAGAACGATTGAACGCTGGCCGAAAATCACGTTTGTTTTTTCATCGTTAATATTCTGCACGATACTTTTCACATTCGGAAATGATTCTTTTAATGCTTTTACAATCGATAAAAATTCATTTCTCTTGCCGTTCGTAATAAAGACTACCTGCACTTCGCTATCATCGCTGTTTGAACGGATTACGATATGACGCAGCAGCCCCTGATGTGATTTCTCGTCGTAAATCGATGTATTCTCTTCAATCAGTTTATCTTTTATAAACAGCATAATGTCATTATGAATATCTTTTTGAATATAACAGTGTTCAATATCAACGATGTCGTGTGAACGCGGTTTATAGAAGCCCATAATTACCTGACCGTCAATTTTCTGAACGGGAATTTGTGATTTATTGCGGTAGTATAACGGATCTCCCGTTACCGTATCGTTAATATGAAGGTTCAGTCTTGCCTGCTGATTAATGTTCTGGGCAACGACCTGACGCTTAAATGATGCCTGTTCGGCATCGTTCATTACTTGTATCTGGCAGCCCCCGCATTGGAAGTAATATTCACAGGGCGGCGTCTGACGGTTCGGTGAGGCTTCAAGAATGTTTAAAACTTTGCCGAAAGCATATTTGCTGTTTACCTTGACTGCTTTAAATTCTACCGATTCACCTTTTAAAACATCCGGCAAAAATACCGGATAGCCGTCGACTTTAACTATCCCCATGCCTTCATGTGTATAGTCCTCTACGACTGCTTCATAATTATTATTTTTAGTTATTGCTTTCATGTTAAAACCTCTTATATCATTAATTTTAAAGCTTTACGCTGAATATACTGAAACCGTCGCCGCAGTCTTTTAAATGTTCTACCGGCAGCCCGTCTGTATATTCCGCCGCCGCTGTTGCCGTCGTGAATTTATATGTTCCATGCGGAATAATCGTCATCGGATTATGATATTCAAAAGTCTCTCCGCTTTTTACATACTCTGTCACGATATCCCGTACTGAAATATCCGATTCATATAATATCTCAGCATCTCGTAAAAATGGCACATATGCCACCTTATAATTATTTGCCGGCACGATAAATTCATCTGTATCTTTGATCCGCTTACCTTTGTACGACATTTTAATCACACGTTCCGAATCATTAAGACGGTGTGCTGAACTGACATAGCGTGCCGGTTTTGTTATATCAAAAGTATAATCCAAATCAAAAAATGTATCGAAATTGTAGCCCGGGAAACCGTAGCGTGAGTTATTCGGCTGCAGTATTTCATCGCCTTCATAATCATTAAACGAGGAAGCAGCCCATTCGAGCCACTCTTTCAGTACTTTACCCGTAATTTTAATAATCAGCAGCGTATTTGCATGCTTGTAAATATCGATACTGTCTGCGATGGTCATTTCTCCGGCAGGAATAGCAGTATAATCCTGAGGCCCGTCACGCCCTACTTTTACTGCGGAGTTAAAACCGATAATCGGTATATTGCTTTCTTTCAACGCCGCCCGCTCTTTTGCAAACCATACTGTTGCTTCCGAGACAAACTGCACACCGCGTGATGGTATTACTCTTGTAAAGTAAGTAGTCAGCGGATAATCTGTTTTGCCGATTGGTATATTTAAATAAGCCAGCACCTGTTCATGTTTTTTTTGGTAGTCTGCCAATTCATCATCTTTTAAAACGATGTCTTCTGCGCTGATTAAACTGCTGTCTGCCTGCCTGACCTTCCAGACACCCGAGTCGTACTCCAAATCGAAATTGAGCACACCGAGATGACTTGCAGATACGCCCGGCTGAACCATTGGCATCTTATTGAATGTTCCTGTATCAATATCAAGACGGTCATCTGAAATCAGCAGATCGCCGCTTGGAAACACATCGTGAGTGTGACCGAAAACAATACCATCTATATCTTCCATCATAGCCATTAAGACGGCCTGGTTCTCACCAAGCGGTGTTAAATCGTCATCTGCCTCACTCATACCTGTATGAGATAATAATATAATAATATCAGCGCCGCCATCTTTCAATTGCGCTGTTGTTTCTCTGACCGCTTCAGTCATAGGCTCTGCTTTTACTCTGCCTTCCAGATGGAATTTATCCCATTTTAAAATTTGGGTCGGCACAACACTTAAAAATCCAACTTTAAGAAGGCCGTCAGCGGTTTTTATTTCTTTAATATAACAGGCTCTTATTATTGATTCTAAAGGATCATCCAGAAAATCCACGTTTGAATTCACTATCGGTACAGTAACTTGATTATAAAATTCATTTAAAAAAGGCAGACCAAAATTAAATTCATGGTTGCCTAATCCGATAACATCGTACATCTCATTAATAATACCCGGAACAAGAGCCCTGCTGCTGTTTACACTGTCATATTCACTCCAGACATCCCCCTGAAGCAAATCGCCGTTGTCGGCCGTAATAACAGCTTCGCTGCCGTTCATCGCTTTATATTTATCTATATAAGTCTTGAATTTTAATAATGCATTTTCTTTCGGTTCATTATCAAAATAATTGTACGGATAAATTGCGCCGTGCACATCCGTTGTTGCAAAGACCGTCAGCTTCAAAATATTCACCCCAAAATTTGATATGTACTCAGAACTTACTCGTTTTCTTGATTCAAAAGCTTATAATCATTATCTTCACTGTACAGCTCATTGTAAAACTCATCGGGCACTCTTATTTTTAAAAATTCTTTTAAATTTTTAAAATGGGCAGGAAGCACACCGCCAAATTCACCATCCAGATTCAGCTGTACTTCGTCAAATGAAGTAATTTTCACATCCCGGGCTTTATAATAATGTACTTTAGGATGTTTTAAATGCTCTCCCCGTGTTGCGAGTGACAGTATATGACCAAATTCCGCAAGATTGACATGCTCGAGAATCAGGAGAGTAAAATAACCGTCATTTAATTTTGCATTCGGCACCAGTCTCTCAAAGCCACCGATGGAGTTTGTCAGACCGAGCAGAAATATCATCACTTCGCCTTCGAACAATTCATCATCATATTCAATACGTAAATTAATACTGCGCATCTGGGGAATTAGTTCAATACCCTTGACGTAATACGCCAGAGAACCGATAACTGCTTTCAGTTTGCTCGGTGCTTCATAGGATACTTCCGTAATTTTTCCGCCGCCTGCAATATTCATAAAATATTTGCCGTTCATACTGCCAAGATCCACTTTGCCTGTTCTGCCATTTAAAATAATGCTGACTGCTTCATCAATATCATTGGAAATTTTTAGAGCCCGGGTAAAATCATTGACTGTTCCCATTGGAATTATGCCGAGTTCCGGACGTTTATCGTATTCTGCGAGACCATTAATAACTTCATTAATCGTACCGTCCCCTCCGGAAGCGACGATTAAATCAAAACCCTGTTCACATGCAAAACGCGCAGCATAAGTTGCATCGTTTGGTCCTGTAGTTGCATGAGTACTCGTAATATAGCCCGCCTCTTCGAAACGCTTCAGCACCGCAGGCAGTTTGTCTTGAAAACTTTCTTTGCCGGCAGTGGGATTGTAAATTATTCTCGCTGTTTTCATAAATATCTCCTCTACATATGAAATTATACGCTCGTCAAATGATCTCTTTCTTCCTTAATCATTTGAAAGAGACGATATTTACGTTCATCGTATTCGGCTTCAGTCACTTCATTTTTAAGAAGTGATTTTTTTAATTTTTTATAATGAGTGAAGTACTCGCCTTTCATCAGCATATGCTCTGTGCATATTAATATATCGTTTTTCTTATAGCTTGCACTGCTCATAAAAATCATATTTATATTCTGTCCGTCGACGACTTTTCTCATCACCATATCATCTTTGAAGTAATTAGAGAATTGAGTGACATGAACATATCCTTCAGCAATTAAAATATCTGCAAGATTCCGCACGTCATCATATGATTTAACGATAAAAAGAATATCCATATCGCAGTTATGAGGAATTTGAGTGAACTTTGATGAACCGATATGATGAACTTCAATAATAATGGATTTGAAAAAGTTTAAAATTTCAAAAGCCTGTGCTATATATTTATCTTTAATATTTATATTTAACTTATTTATACTCATACAATCATCCTAAAATAATGTCTTACTTCCGCAATTCATGTATAATAATATTTAAAAGTATTATGTTGCCAACATTATATCATATGTAATGCTTTCAGATATTATTATTTGAGGAGATACCATGAAAAAAGCTTTAGTGATTATACTATTTTTATTGTTTGCTGCCGGAATATATTTCAACTTCATGCATACCGGGTCAATCTCTACGGATGAATCCACTGAAGACACTGCCGGTAATACAGAAGATGACGAAAACGGACAGCAGGAATCAGACAGCACATCACAGGAAGACAGCAGCGAAGAAGAACCGGCTGATAGTACAAATGGTTTAGTATTCAACGAAACAGCTATTCAGGAAAAATATGACGAACGCGTGAGCAGCAATGAGCAGCTTATTATCGATGTACTGCTTCCGGCACACTACAGCGGAGACTTTGCGGAACGTTTAAACCAGCAGTTCGGTTCAAATACAGTTCAGCTTAACCAGATCGATTTGCCGGCCAATACAACTGCGATGAATGAGCTGACAGTTAATGAAAACAGTGATGTCGTTATTATCGATGCACTGCAGATTGCAGATTATAACGATGAAGTCCTGCCGGAAAGAAACTTAAGAAATTTAACTGATGCATATATGGACCTGTATAACACTGGCAAAACAGTGATTATACTTGGGAATCCCAATGCCCATGAACATGAAAACTTACAAGCTGAACTTGAGAACGATGCTGAGTACTTCTTAGAAAATGATTATTTTTATATCGATAATCAGGATGAGATAACAGAAAATCCTTACGATTACGATAACGAACAGATTAATCCTGCACTGGAAGATGAAATGATCAGCAATATTACAAATTATCTGCTGCAATAATTTTAAAAAGGAACCGGAAAAATTCCCGGTTCCTTTTTTATTTTCTTTTATCCCGTCATTGTCGAAGTCACAGTGGCCCGGCGGCATCCAAAAAAATCGCACCTGCCTCCAAAATGGAAGTACAGGTGCGATTTTTAGTTACATATACTTTATCTCTTATTAATTTCTTCAAGAAGGATCTGGTTAACCATTTTAGGGTTAGCCTGTCCTTTTGATTTTTTCATAATCTGTCCGACTAAGAAGCCTATTGCACGGTCTTTACCATTTTTGTAGTCTTCGACTGACTGGTCGTTGGCATCGAGTACTTCTGTTACCATATCTGTCAGCACTGCAGGGTCTGAGATCTGTTCCATGCCAAGATCTTTCGCTACCTGTTTCGCTGTGCCGCCTTTTTCAATCAGCACGGAGAATACTTTCTTCGCCTGCTTGCTTGAAATTGTACCGTCTTCGATAATATTAATCATACCTGTTAAGTTTTCGGCAGTTAATCCTGTATCATCGAGTTCAGTGTTATTTTTGTTGAGATACTCATTAACGTTACCCATTAGCCAGTTTGAAGCCAGTTTAGGGTCTGCTTTATGAGTTTCAACCATGTCACTGAAGAAGTCGGACATTTCTTTTCTCATCGTCAGAATTTCAGCGTCGTATACAGGCAGATCATATTCATTAATGTACTTCTCGCGAAGTTCATCCGGCAATGTCGGAATGCTTGCACGTACGCGTTCTTTCCATTCATCGTCGATATGCAGATGCATTAAATCAGGTTCCGGGAAGTAACGGTAATCATCCGCGCCCTCTTTAACACGCATCAGCACTGTTTCACCTGTTTTTTCATCGTAGCGTCGTGTTTCCTGTTCGATTACACCGCCTGATAACAGCAGCTGCTCTTGGCGTTTCACTTCATGCTCAAGACCTTTTCTGACAAAGTTAAATGAGTTTAAGTTTTTAAGTTCAGTTTTTGTACCGAATTCTTTTTGGCCGACAGGTCTGATTGAAATATTAGCATCACATCTCAGTGATCCTTCTTCCATCTTCACATCGGACACGCCTGTGTACTGGATAATCGATTTGATTTTCTCAAGATATTTATACGCCTCTTCAGGTGTTCTGATATCCGGTTCTGAAACGATTTCCACTAAAGCTGTTCCCTGACGGTTTAAATCGACTAATGAATAGTCTTCTTTGTGAGTTGATTTACCGGCATCTTCTTCAAGGTGAAGACGTGTAATACCGATTGTTTTCTTCTCACCGTCGATTTCGATATCCAGTGAACCGTGTTCTCCGATTGGTTTATCGAATTGTGAAATCTGATATGCTTTCGGATTATCCGGATAATAATAGTTCTTTCTGTCGAACTTAGTATCTTCGGCAATCTGCATGTTTAATGCCATCGCAGCTTTCATACCGTACTCTACTGCGGTTTCATTCAATACAGGCAGTGTGCCCGGGTAGCCGAGTTCCACTACAGAAAGATTCGTATTCGGTTCATGGCCGTAATGCAGAGGGGCATTAGAAAATATTTTTGAATTTGTTTTTAATTCAACGTGAACTTCAAGTCCGATAACTGTTTCAAAATGCATATTACTCCGCCCCCATCGTTAGATTTTTAAGTTCTTCATGCAGGTTGTATACTGTTTCAAACTGATACGCTGCATTATAAATTTTGCGTTCTTCGAAGTGGTTGCCGATCAGCTGCATGCCGATAGGTCTGTTGTCTTCTGTAACTCCGCATGGAATGCTTAAAGAAGGCACTCCTACAAGGTTCGCAGGAATTGTTAAGATATCATTTTTATATTCTTTCGTACCTTCGATTTTAACTTCATCATATTTATGTGCAGGTGTTGTCGTTGTCGGTCCGATAATTAAATCGTAATCCGCTAAAATTCTCTGTACATCATCAGATACTAAACGGCGGAGTTTTTGCGCTTTTAAGTAATAATCATCGTAGTGACCTGCACTTAATACGTATGTTCCAAGTAAGATACGGCGTTTCACTTCATCACCGAATCCTTCTCCGCGTGATTTTTTATATAGTTCTTCCAGTGTATTCGCATTTTCTGAACGGTAACCGAAACGGATTCCGTCGAAACGCGCAAGGTTTGCACTTGCTTCACTTGAAGCGATTAAGTAATAAGAACTTACCACGTACTGAAGATTTGGCATTTCCACTTCTTCAACAATCGCTCCTAAAGATTCAAAACGTTCTTTAGCTTTTAATACTGCTTCAGTTACAGATTCATCGACATCGTCGCCGAGGAATTCTTTAGGCAGTGCCAGTTTCATGCCTTTGATATCTTTTTCGATACCGCTTAAGAAATCAGCATCCTGGTTTCTGGCACTTGTCATATCATTGCTGCTGTCCTCGCCTGAAATCAGTTCAAGCACTTTAGCGTTGTCACGTACTGTACGTGTCATCGGTCCAATCTGATCAAGAGACGATGCGAATGCGACAAGGCCAAAACGTGATACTCTGCCGTAAGTCGGTTTCATACCGACGATACCGCAGAAAGACGCGGGCTGTCTGACTGAACCGCCCGTGTCAGTACCGAGCGCATAAGGAACGAATCCTGCTGCTACTGCTGCAGCCGAACCGCCTGATGAACCGCCTGGTGAGCATTCTAAGTTCCAAGGGTTTTTAGTCGTCTGGAAGTAAGATGTCTCCGACGTTGATCCCATTGCAAATTCATCCATGTTCAGTTTACCCATCAGGATAGAATTTTCATTTTTAAGCTTAGTCATTACTGTAGCATCATAAATCGGTTTAAAGTTATGCAGCATGCGGCTTGCGCATGTGGTTAAAATATCTTTGGTAACGATATTATCTTTAATTCCAGCAGGAATACCAAACAACGCGCCCTCCATCTTATCTTCTTCCTGAAGACGGTCGAGTTCCGCTGCCGTTTCCAATGCCTGTTCTTTAGTTAAAGTAATAAACGACTTGATTGTGCCGTCGTATTTTTCGATTCTGTCAAAAAGAGCACCTACTACTTCAGAAGGTTTGATCTCTTTACTGTGAATTTTACTGTATAGTTCTTCTACTGTTAATTCATTTATATTCACGATTATTAACCCTCCTTAAATCATTCTAGGTACTTTGAATTGTCCTTCTTCTGTAAATTCTGTGTTGCTGAGCGCGTCTTCCTGTGAAACAGGTTCCCCCGCTTTATCTTTACGCAATGAGTCTGAAGTCTCCTGCTGCAGCTGCATTGCATGTGTCATCGGTTCTACATCCGATAAATCCAAGTCATTCAAGCGCTCCGAGTGCGCAACAATACTTTTAATTTTTGTCGATAAATTTTTAAGTTCTTCTTCATCTTTAATTTCTATCTTAGATAACTCAGCCACACGCTGAATTTTCTTTAAATCTAATTCTTCCATGAATGACCCTCCTTCTATAAATACAACATTTAAAGTTTACCAAAAACCGGGGCACTTTTCCATGTGCTTACTTATTCAAATATATAAAGATTCGCTTCACTGTCGCCTTTACGTGTGATCACACTGTAAACCTGCGCTTTATCTTTAATTTCCACTTCGATATCCGTACCTGGGAAATGTTCGTTCACGAGGTCTCTAACGAACTGAGACATCCCAATCATTTCACCGCGGCTGTTATATTCAATCGGTATTTCGACTGTCAGCGTATCGAGGGTGCCATCTCTGAATTTCCCTCTGCCGACAGAAGTGGTAAAGCTCTCAAAATAAGACGATAAATCCCTGTTGAAGTTTTGGTATTCGCTGTTCGCCTCTTCAGAAATTTCCGCAGCTTCGCTCGACGGCAGTAGTAAGTTCTGTACATCGATATCTGTAAATGACTCAATCGTATTTTCACCCGGTGCTACAACAGCCTCTGATACAAAGTTCCCGGGCACAATATCCGTATCACCCGACTGAATGAAAATTGCAAAGACAATTTCTTTATCGGCGTACTGATCATTGGCACGGATGCGCGTTAAAATTTCCGCTGCCATTTCCTCGCCTTTTTCTTCTACCGTCTCAAGATCCAATGCACGTTCCTGTGTCTGTCCGTACTCTTCTGTCTGATAATAATGAATACTGTTCATGGCGAGACCGATAGTGATGCCGTCAAATGAAAGATTGCCTTCATCATCCTCTGTCATGTAATTTTGTTCGAGTATATGGGACAGATAAAGCGGCGCTTCTTCCGCGATAACTTCCGGATCTGTTTCGCCGTTGGTCGAAGGATTCAGTCCGAGATTGCTGAAGGCATTCGTACTGAGCAATTCTTCATCATCCATATTCTCCAGCTCTTCATTCGTGTATTGACGGCTTAAATAGCCTCTGATCATTTCTTCTGAAATAATCTGTCCTTCGCGGAATATATATTCATTTGTAGGAAACACATTCTGGCTGATTGAAAAAAGTCCTTTTTCAAATTCTTCAACATTATATGAAGATACTAAATTGGCACTCGACAGCCCGCGGGCCGGCGACAGTTCATACGGTACAACAGAACGGTAAAATTCTTCGCTGCTTGAAGTAAGCGTGTCATCCTGCTCCTCAATCTGCACGTTCGACACCTCATTGTCGAGCGCTGAATCACCCATCTGCTCGGTGATTTCTGCTTCATTGGCACCATCGCAGGCTGCAAGGAGCAGCAAGGCTGCACCTGTGAGTAATATCGATTTAAACTTCATAACTCATTGCCCCAATTTCTCAATAAATTCTCTTTCATTCCATACGGTAACACCAAGTTCATTCGCTTTTTCAAGCTTGCTGCCGGCGTCTTCCCCCGCCACAACTACATCTGTATTTTTAGACACACTGCCCGTTACTTTGCCCCCGTAAGATTCAATACTTCCTTTGGCTTCACCCCGGGTCATTTCAACCAGCTTGCCGGTTAACACAAATGTCATCCCGTCAAACACGGTTCCGGACAGCTCTTCTTTTTCCTCTGTAAGATTAAGTCCCGCTATCTTAAGCTTATTTACAAGCTCGATAAAATCTTCATTCTGTGTATATGTCACGATTGAATCCGCGATTTTATCGCCGATTTCCGGTATTTCAATCAGCTGTTCTTTCGTCGCTTTTAATACTTCGTCCATCGAACCGTATTCTTCTGCAATCAGTCTTGAAGCTTTTGAGCCGAGAAAACGCACGCCGAGACCAAACAGCAGCTTGCTCAGCGGCGCTGTTTTCGATGCTTCAATTGCGTTCAGCAGATTGGTTACTTTTTTATCTCCCATGCGTTCCAAATCGATTAAATCATCATACTGAAGCTTGTACAAATCAGAAACATCTGTAATTAATCCCGCATCAAACAGCTGGCGCACTACTTTCTCGCCGAGCCCGTCAATATTCATGGCGCCGCGGGAAACGAAGTGGATGATACCTTCTGTGAGCTGTGCCGGGCACGCCGGATTAATACAGCGAATTGCTACTTCATCTTCCAAATGCACTGTGTCGTGACCGCATGACGGGCAAGTTGTCGGTGCTTCGTACACTGCCTGATCCGTGCGTTCTTCTTTTAAAGATTTAACCACTTCCGGAATAATATCCCCTGCTTTTCGAATAACAACCTTGTCACCGATGCGGATATCCCGTTCTTCTATCAGTTCATGGTTATGCAGTGATGCACGTCCGACTGTCGTACCTGCTACTTTTACCGGTTCCAGTATCGCTGTCGGTGTAATAACACCGGTACGTCCCACTGTCAGCTCAATATCGAGTATTTCCGTCACCACTTCCTCCGCCGGAAATTTATACGCAATTGCCCAGCGTGGTGATTTCACTGTATAGCCAAGCTCTTCCTGAGTAGAGAGATTATTTACTTTAATGACGATACCGTCTATCTCATAAGCGAGTTCCGAGCGGTGCGTCGTCCAGTAATCGACATACTCAATGACTTTATCAATACTTGTCATCAGTCTGCGCTCTTTATTCGTTTTAAAACCCAGTTCATCGAGTTTGTCGAGAGCGCCGCTTTGGCTTTCGGCATCGAGTGCTTCCGGAGATGTAACACTATATAAGAAAACCGATAAATTACGTGCTGCCGCAAGCTTCGGATCCAGCTGTCTCAAAGAGCCTGCCGCTGCATTTCGCGGGTTCTGGAATTCCTGCTTTCCTTCTTCAGCTCTCTTTTCGTTCAGATTTATAAATGAGCGTTTCGGCATATAGGCCTCGCCGCGCACTTCAAAAGTTAAATCCGAATCCACAGTCAGCGGGATTGCATGAATTGTCCGCAGATTTTCTGTAATATTTTCTCCGACCGTTCCGTCGCCGCGGGTGGCGCCGCGGGTGAAGCGTCCTTCTTCATAAGTCAGCGACACTGCGAGCCCGTCGATTTTAAGTTCACACATATATGTAACCTCGCCGGCGTTATTTCTGACACGCTGGTCAAATGCTCTTAAGTCTTCCTCATTAAAGGCATTTCCGAGACTCAGCATCGGCGAGCTGTGTTCAACCTTTTCAAAACCGCTCAGTATTTCACCGCCGACTCTGACTGTCGGCGATGTGTCTGTTTTGTATTCCGGATACTTTCCTTCCAGTTCGATCAGTTCATGGAGCAGCTTGTCGTACTCCGAATCCGGAATCGACGGATTGTCTTCGACATGGTATTCGTAATTATAGCGCGTGAGCAGCTTTTGTAATTCGCGAATTCTTTCTTTCATTTATATCAGTCCTTTTTTTCAAGCGGTGCATAGTTGGCAAGCAATCTTTTCGGTCCTGCAGTTTTAAAGACAATATCGAGTTCCGTATTGTCCCCTTCTCCTTTAACCTGGGAAACAATACCTTCTCCGAAGGCTTTGTGGGAAACCTTATCACCAACATTAAAATTAGTGCCTGTATTTGTGTTTATAATACGCGAGCGTTTTTTCGGTCCGCGTGAAAAAGATGAACCTTCGCTGCTGCTGCCTGGCATACTGTTTGAAAAGACGCTTGACGATTCCAGCAGTTCTTCCGGTATTTCACTCAGGAAGCGGCTCATCATATTACTCTCGGTCTTACCGTAAAGCATGCGCGATTCCGCACGCGACAAGATTAAATGCTCCATTGCGCGCGTCAGGGCCACGTACATCAATCGTCTTTCCTCTTCCAGTTCCTGATCATCGAACTGCACGCGGCGCGATGGGAAGATGCCTTCTTCGAGACCGACGATAAAGATCACTTTAAACTCAAGTCCTTTTGAGGCATGCATTGTCATCATTGTTACACCGGCGGTATCATCCATGCCGTCCTGATCGGATACAAGGGCCATATCACTCAGGAAGTTAAATAAATTATCATCCGCAACAGGATTGTCATTATCGAATTCTTTTGTTACTGTCTTGAATTCCTCGAGGTTTTCAAGCCGGCTTCTGGCCTCCAGTGTTTTATCGGAACTCAGCATATCATGGTAGCCTGTATCAGCCAGCACTTCATCAACGAGTTCCGTCATTGTCAGATACTTCGATTTTTCTTTTAAATTATCCAGCACCTGAAGGAGTGACATCAATTTCCCTACAGTTTTCGCCGGAATACCCAGGAAGTCCGCATCGCGGATGGCATCGTATATGCTTGAATTTAATTGTTCTGCATGGGCCCGAAGCTTATCGATTGTCTTCGTGCCGATTCCTCTTTTTGGAACGTTGATAATACGCTGGAAGCTTATATCGTCAAAAGGATTCTGAATGACTTTTAAGTAGCTCATCAGGTCTTTAATTTCCATTCTGCTGTAGAACTTCGTTCCGCCGACCATTTTATACGGAATACTCGATTTGACAAAAGCATCCTCAACCGCACGCGACTGGGCATTCGCACGGTACAGTACAGCCATCTCGCCGTAAGAATACTTTTCAGAAAGCTCTTGCACTTTCTGGACGACCCGCTGCCCTTCCTCACGTTCACTGAACGATACATTCACATCAATTTTTACGCCGTCACCTTTATTGCTTCGCAGGTTTTTCGGTTTGCGCTCTGTGTTGTTATCGATCACGGCGTTCGCCGCATCCAGTATCGTTTTCGTCGAACGATAGTTTTCTTCCAATTTGATAACTTTTGCTTCCGGATAATCTTCTTCAAAATTTAATATATTCTGGATGTCCGCGCCGCGGAATTTATAAATCGACTGGTCCGAGTCGCCGACGACGCAGATGTTCCGGTATTTAGCAGCCAGCATCTGGACAAGCTGATACTGAGCGTGGTTTGTATCCTGATACTCGTCCACGTGAACATACTGAAAACGTGTCTGATAATAATTCAGCACGTTCGGCTCCTTGTGAAACAGTTCAATTGTGAGCATAATTAAATCATCAAAATCGAGAGAACTGTTACGGTAAAGAATTTCCTGATAATCTTTGTAAATCTCACTGTAAAGCTCATCCTGAAAACCGCCTGCTTCTGAAATAGCCTGTTCCGGTTTGATGAGCTGATTTTTATAGTTTGAAATAACTGAGAGAATGCTTCTCGGATTATGCTGCTTTGTATCCAGGTTGCGCGTTTTTAAAATATCTCTGACGACCGACTGCTGATCGAGCGGATCCAGAATAGAAAAACTCGTGTCATAGCCGAGATAGCTGATATCACGCCTTAATATCCGTACACACATTGCGTGGAATGTAGAAATCCACATCTTTGATGCATCTTCTTCAATTAATTTATCGACACGTTCGCGCATTTCTTTAGCGGCTTTGTTCGTAAATGTAATTGCCAGTATATTGTAGGAAGGCACCTGCTTTTCATCGAGCAGATAAGCAACCCGGTGAGTCAGCACGCGCGTTTTACCGCTTCCCGCACCTGCCATAATTAAGAGCGGGCCTTCCGTCGTTTTAATTGCTTCCAGTTGTTCTTTATTCATCGTAGATAAATCCATTATAAAAACTCCAGTTTATTAAATGATAGTTTCTAATGCTTGCCGAGCATCGTCGTAAATAATATTGCCGACAACCATTATATCGCTGACGCTGTCCATCTCTGTCGCCGTATCTTTTGAGACGATGCCGCCGCCGTAAACGATGCTTGCGTTTTCCGCTGCTTCATACGCTTCTTTAACCAGCTCCCGGTCGCCGAAGACGCCGCTGTACTCTATATATATGTAATCCATTTTGTATAACTTATCGAGCATATGAATCATCGCGATAAATTCTTCGTCATTCACAGTATGGCAGTTTGCATGTTTAAACGCTTTGCAGTCCTCGTTCATTATAATATAAGGCAGGAGTGAAATACTGTCGTAATCGATAAAGTCATGATACTCCATCAGTGCACGCACCAGCATGCCGTGTGTAAAAGTGACATCATCCGTATTAATTACCGTCGGCACAAAATAATGATCAAAACCCGGAACAGCAGCATCGGGATGAGGGATTTCAAGTGCTGCAGGAACGTTATAGTTTCTTATGCGCCTGAGCAGCTCTGAAACATTTTTTTCAGTGACGTTATCAGTACCGCTGACCAGCAGCAGATCCGTGCCGGAGTTCACAATTTTTTCGAGTGTGCTGCCGCTGATTTCTTTAGCCGGATCCAGTTTAAATATATGCTTTGCATGTCGCGTCATAAGACCATATCCTTTATAAAATTCATAAGATGATTATATCATTTTTAACCTCCAAAAAACATTAAAGGAGGAGGATGGAAGTATAAGCTTTAAAAGATAATTTTAAAGTGAATATAAAGAAACCCGTACGCCGGCTCTCCCTCGGAAAGCTTGCATACGGGCTGATATGTTATTTAAACCAGATCGAAGTATTCTTCAAGTGTCAGGCCGCTTTCATATATAGCGGGCGCTTTATCTCCGACATACCTTAAGTGCCACGGCTCGTACATATAACCGGTAATATCTTCTTTGCCTTTCATGTAACGGATAATAAAGCCGTATTCATGTGCCACATCTTTCAGCCACTGAAATTCGGGCGTATATTCAAAAGACGTCTGGAGCAGCACTGCACTGTCATAAGAACCGACATCGATAGCAAGTCCTGTCTGGTGCTCGGAATGTCCCGGTTCTGCGCTGTACTGGTCTGCTGCTTCTTTGCCGTCCCGCGCCACATAGCTGTTATACAATTCTGCCTGGTAGTCGTAGCTTCTAAAACCGCTTACCAGTTCAAAATAAAGTCCTTCTGCCTCGGCATCTTCAAACATTTGCGTGTAAGCCTCAATTACTTCAGGCTGCATTTCAGGATTGTAATCCTCAGGCAGCGGTATTTCCTTGTTTACTATTAACACGCCGTCTGCGTAAGTCACACCGTCGACGACTTCAATGTTAACCGGAATGTCCAGATTGGTGAAGGTCAGCGGTTCATAGGCTTTCGTATATCCCGCCGCTTCGATTTCCTCCGGTGCGCCGCTGCTGCATGCTGTCAGCAAAAATGCCATGAGTACTGTGATTAATAATCTTGATACTTTCATCTTATTCCAAACCTGCACGTTTAAATATAGTATCGACACGGCTCAGATGGTGGTTTTCATTAAAGCACTCATCCAGCTCTTCTGCCGTCAGCACTTCCTGAATACGCTCATCTTTTCCAGCAAGCTCTCTCAGAGGTACTTTAGTTTCCCATGATTCCATGGCTTTCGGCTGAACTAAGTCGTAAGCTTCTTCGCGTGACAGTCCCTTGTCAATTAACGTCAGCATAATCTGCTGAGAGTATACAAGACCGAAAGTTTTGTCGATGTTGGCCTTCATATTTTCAGGGAACACCGTCAGGTTTTTCATAATTCTGCCAAAGCGGTTCAGCATGTAATTCAATGCAATCGTTACGTCCGGCAGCATAATTCTTTCTGCAGATGAATGCGAAATATCACGTTCATGCCACAGAGGTACATTTTCGTAGGCAGTTGAAATATAGCCGCGGATGACGCGGGCAATTCCCGTCACATTTTCACTGCCAATCGGGTTGCGTTTATGAGGCATGGCACTTGACCCTTTTTGGCCTTTCGCAAATGCTTCTTCCACCTCGCGTGTTTCTGTTTTCTGCAAGTGTCTCACTTCTACAGCAAACTTCTCAACTGATGTTGCAATCAGTGCCAGCACCGCTATGTAGTGAGCATGACGATCGCGCTGCAGCGTCTGAGTCGATACCGGTGCAGGCGTCAGGCCGAGGTGTTTACAAACGTATCCTTCAACTTCCGGCGGAATGTTGGCAAAGGTGCCGACCGCGCCGCTCATTTTACCGACTTCAATTTCTTCGCGGACATCTTTAAAACGTTTCAGATTCCGCACCATTTCCTGATGCCACAGAGCCATCTTAATACCGAAAGATGTCGGTTCTGCATGCACGCCGTGCGTGCGTCCCATCATGAGTGTATGTTTATGTTCGCGCGCCTTATCAGCTAATATCTCGATAAAGTTATTTAAATCCTGCTCAATAATTTCGTTTGCCTGTTTCAATATGTAGCTCTGGGCAGTGTCGACAACGTCAGTAGACGTCAGACCGTAGTGAACCCATTTCTTTTCTTCTCCTAAAGTTTCCGAAATCTGGCGGGTAAACGCCACAACATCGTGACGCGTTTCCGCTTCGATTTCTTTAATGCGGTCCACATCAATACGGGCATTGGGACGGATGTTTTTAACTTCATCCTTTGGAATGACACCGAGCTCCGCCCATGCTTCTGATGCAAGAATTTCAACTTCCAGCCACGCATCAAATCTGTTTTTTTCTGTCCAAATCTTCGTCATTTCTTCTCTTGAATATCTGCTTATCATTTTGGCTCATCCTCATTCATTAATTTGCCTTCAAACATAATCTCCTGATGCGAGACGGTAATCTCGCCGTTTTCTTCTTTGAAAACGGGCTGTTCGAATCTTCTTACCGGCTGGTAGCCTTCGGCTTTCATCGCCGCCAGCACATCCGTAAGCGACCCGTCTTTTTCTACTTTAAATTTCTTTTTTTTCGGTTTTTTGTGCTGTGTCATGAACCTCACCCTGCTCCTGTGCTTCATATACTTCTTCAAGTACTTCTTCAACATTTTCCGGCTGGTAATTGCTCATCTTGCGTCTGCTGAGCCCTTTTGTCCAGAAGCCGCCGTGAATATTTTTCGGTTCGTGCGAAATGATAAACGCCCTGTCATCGAGCTCTATAATTGTTTCGATCAGTTTCCGTTCATATTTTCTCGGAGTTAAAATCTGCATTACCGTACGCTGGCCGTCACGCCCGTACTGATGACTGTGCGTTACTCCGTAGCCTAAATTGCGCAGGTCGTTCGGCAGATCGATGTCTTTTTTCGCCGCAGTCACATTAACTACAGTGTAGCCGAGCGCCAGCTTTTCTTCGATTTTCGTGCCGACCAGTATCCCGACACCAAATCCGAGCGCGTAAGCGACAATATTCTGAGGACGATCCAGGTTGTCGAGCACCAGCCCGAGGCCGATGACGTAAACAAATGTTTCCAAAATACTGAAGGCAGCCGCGACGAAGCGGTAACCTTTCAAGGTCATTATGGTCCGCATCGTTAAAAATGTAACGTAGATAATATTAATTACGAATATAACTAATATCATCAGCATGGGATTATCTGAAATTGCCTGAAGCATAATTTAATCTATCCTTCTTTCTTTTTTAAACTGGTAAATTATAGCGATTATAAGGTAAATCGCGTTTGTGCTGTGACTGGTAATATAAGGTTTTAATTCTGTCATATGCTTCATCAGGCACTGTTTTTCCTTCTAAGAAATCATCGATATGATCATAGGTCACGCCTAGTGCTTCTTCATCGCTTAAGAGCGGTTTATCATCTTCGAGATCTGCTGTCGGAATTTTTTCGTACAGATGAGCTGCTGCGCCAAGATATTTCAGAATGTCGCGTCCCTGGCGTTTGTTGAGGCCGGTCAGCGGCGCAAGATCAGCTGCGCCGTCGCCGTGTTTCGTGTAAAATCCTGTCAGTGCCTCCGCCGCATGATCAGTTCCGAGCACCACACCGCCGGTATGGGCTGCGATAGCGTACTGCACTTTCATGCGCTCACGGGCCTTCTCGTTTCCTTCCACAAAATCGCTCAATTCGTAGCCGCTGTCGGCCAGCGCCTTAACACCTGCATCAACAGCTTCTTTAATATTGACTGTTGTTTCAACACTCGGGCTGATAAATTCCATCGCATCGCGCGCATCATCTTCATCGCGCTGTTCACCGTAAGGCAGGCGCACTCCGTAAAATTTAATACTGTGCCCATCTTCGTTCAACTCATCAGTCGCCAGCTGTGCAATTTTGCCGAGCAGGGTAGAATCCTGACCGCCTGATATACCGAGTACAAAACTTTTTATAAAACTGTATTTTTTAACGTAGTCTTTTAAAAAATTAATTATTTCGCGGGTTTCCGCTGCCGGGTCGATCTCCGGTTTAACGTGCAGTTCCTCTATTATGTGCTGCTGCAGTTTATCCATAGCAAATCACTCCAATATATTATTTGAAAGTTCTTCTATGAGATTATTTTTGACATTCCATAATTCAGCCGATAAATCCACCGGATATTCCTGCGGGTTTAAGAAACGTTTCGTTTCTTCCCAAATTGTATCGAGGCTCTGCCGGCAGTTTTCCTGCATTTCATCGACAGACGGAGAAGTGTAAACAACCTTGCCGTCGATAAAAATATCCTGAAGCAGTTCAACAGGCTCAAACGATTTAACCAATTTCCGTTTCATCGTATGCACCGGGTGGAACATTAACAGCGGCTCCTCAGGATTAAGGACTTCATCGTGAAGTGCAATATAATCTCCTTCTGACATTCCTGTTTCCTTATTGATGATACGGTAAACTTTCTTCTTGCCGGGTGTCGTCGTTTTTTCGACATTGCCGGAAATTTTTATCCGGTTCTGCCACTCGCCCGCTTCATCCTGAATCGCTGCAAGTTTGTAGACCGCGCCGAGTGCCGGATTATCATAAGCTGTAATCAGTTTTGTACCGATTCCCCAGCCGTCGACTCTCGCACCCTGTGACATTAAGGATAAAATTGTCACTTCGTCGAGGTCGTTCGAAACGATGATCTGCACATCTGTATAGCCCGCATCGTCGAGCATCTTGCGAGCCTGTTTCGTTAAATATGCAATATCGCCGGAGTCAATTCTGATTCCTTTAAAGTTAATTCTGCTGCCGAACTCATCTGCCACTTTAATAGCAGTCGGTATGCCTGATTTCAGTGTGTCGAAGGTGTCTACTAAAAATACACAATCAGTATGTGTTTCTGCATATGCTTTAAAGGCATCGTAATCATTTCCGTATGCCTGCACCATTGCGTGAGCATGTGTCCCGCTCGGTTTCAAGCCGAATAATTTCGCTGCCCGGACATTACTCGTTCCATCAAACCCGCCGATAACAGCGGCGCGTGCTCCCCATAAAGCGGCATCGAATTCGTGAGCGCGGCGCGTGCCGAATTCCATTAAATTGTCGTCCGGTACAAGCTGTCTGATCCGGCTTGCTTTTGTTGCAATCAGCGTCTGAAAGTTAACGATATTAAGCAGCGCTGTTTCAATCAGCTGAGCTTCAACAAGTGTCGCTTCAACCTGCACGAGAGGTTCATTATTAAATACAGTCTCCCCTTCAGCCATTGAGCGGAGCGTTCCCGTGAAACGTACTGTTTTTAAATAATTTAAAAATTCATCACTGTAACCGAGCGTACTTAAATATTCGATGTCGCTGTCTGAAAAGTGCAAGTGCTGCAGATAATCGATAATATGTGTTAAGCCGGCAAATACCGCATAGCCGTTTTCAAAAGGCATCTTTCGGAAATACACGTCGAAAATTGTCTGACGTTCATGTATACCCTGTTCAAAATACGTTTTTGCCATGTTGATCTGATATAAATCCGTGTGCAGCATGAAGCTGTCATCCTGATACTGATACATACATCCATCTCCTGTGCATTTAACAATTATATTTGCTTTAATTTTATCATATAAACTTATTGTATGAGCGCTTTGAATGCACTATTATATACTGACTTTAAAAACTAAGATATAGATAGATAAAAGCAGTAATGTTAAAATGTAATCATATATATTTTTAATACAAAGAAAAAGGAGACAGACAGTAATGACACAAAAAATATTCGGTCACCAAAATCCTGATACAGATACAATCACATCAGCACTTGTAGCTGCTGACATTGAAACTCAGCTCGGCAACGATGCAGCACCGTACCGCTTGGGTGAAATAAGCAGTGAAACTGCATACGCACTAGAACACTTCGGTGTGGAAGCGCCTGCTTTATTAAATGAAGTCGGTGCAGGCGAAGAAGTTATTTTAGTCGACCACAATGAAAAACAGCAGTCCGCCCCCGGCATTGAAAACGCAACGGTGACAAAAGTATACGACCACCACAGAATCGCAAACTTTGAAACAGAAGGCCCGCTTTACTACCGAGCTGAGCCGGTCGGCTGTACAGCGACAATTCTGAACAAAGTTTACAAAGAAAATAGCTTAACAATCTCGAAAGAATCAGCAGGCTTAATGCTGTCTGCAATTATTTCGGATACGCTTCTGTTCAAATCACCGACAACGACAGAAGAAGACATCGACGCAGCATCTGAACTTAAAGACATTGCGGGCGTTGATTTGGAAGAATACGGCCTTGAAATGCTGAAAGCCGGTGCATCAACTTCCGATAAAACAGCCCGTCAGTTAATTACAGGCGATGCGAAAACATTCGACATCGGTGAAAAGAGTGTGCGAATTGCGCAGGTTAACGTCGTTGACGTAGACGAAGTATTCTCACGCCGCGAAGAACTCGAAATCGCCATTAACGAAGAAATCGAACGCGATGGCTACGACCTGTTCACGCTCATCGTGACAGACATTTTGAACTCCAACTCAAAAGTACTTGCCTTAGGCCCTGAATTCTCTTCGGTCGAACGCGCATTTGATGTTGCACTGGATCAAAATACAGCAGTCCTGGAAGGCGTTGTCTCACGCAAAAAACAAGTCGTGCCTAACATTACAAAAGCATTATCTGATTTATAATAATAAATGGATGAATGAAACCCGCCCTGGTGGCGGGTTTTTTGTATATTTGGGGAGGGGTGGTGCTAGTAAACGTCGTCGTCTCTTCAAACGACAACATCCAGACTCGGGTAAACGTCGTCGTCTCCTCAAACGACAACATCCAGACTCGGGTAAACGTCGTCGTCCCTTCAAACGACAACACTTAGACACTACAATATAAAAATCATTCTCTATAATTCTTATATTTCGAAGTATAGTCAAGGTATTTCATTGCCTCGTTAAAATCGTGATATTTAAAAGTATACTCTGTACTTTTTCCTTTCCTGTTTTTATAGCAATACTTCGCAAATGCTCTCCTAACGACTTCTGGATGTAAATCATCACCAATTAATGTCATCAATCTTTTTTTCGTCATACTTTCTCCATAAAACAAATATTTATAATCACTCATTACACGGAGCATATGAGTTTCATTCGACTCTTTTGCGCCGCAGCTTCCACACTGACGATGGTAACGAGCTTTCAAAAGATTAAATTCTCCACATTTTCCGCAGTACAGCCCTTTACGTAGTCTGTCTATATCAGTCTGCGTTTTAAAATACATATTTTCACCGATGCTGTTCTCGATTAGCTTTACAATTGCTTCTGCCCTTGCACCAATATTTCCATACCGGAAACTGCGGAAATATTTTTTCAAGTTGGAACGCACCACAATTTTCCCCCATACCTTATCGTCATCCGTTGTCATTCTGAAGTCATCATTCGGAAAAACAACTTTTCCGCTTACATCAAATGCCGGTCCTCTGCCTTCACTAAGTTTCAACAGTCTATTTACCGCTCGGGTTACCTGCGTAATTCCGTCATCCGATAATCGACGTGAACCGTTGAACCACTGTCCCTTCTCATACCGGTAGTCACCAGAATAATTTTTAATTTCATTCACAACTGCACCGCTGTCACCGACTATAATACTGTCGTACTGTGTTAGGGAGTTCTCTATTTTCAGATAAACATCTCTAAAAATATATACCTGTTCATGTCCAATAGAGTTAAATATTTCATCATATAAAGTTTCTCCTTCATAACCCCGTTCAGCCATTTTCATCTTAATCTTTTCCTCCGCCCCCAAAGCCATCCTCCTGTTCAATGTCCGGTAATGCAAAAGAACCGGCGGTGTGTTTCTGCTGTTTAAATACATATAATTTCCTCCTTTTAAAAAAAGATCCTTCTACCCTATATATAGGCGAAAAAGCCGTTTTTCTTTTAAAAAAGTTACTTAAACACAAAAATAGCAAAACTGGTTTACTTTTTACACAAACATGCCTACTTTTGACATTTTATCCCAACGAAAAAAACCTCTTAAACTGAAGTCTCCCAAACATTTTCGACAACAAAAAAACCGGAACCTTCCCGGCCCCGGTGTCTCCCACAAATCTATTCAAATATTCTCATCAGCACACTCGTTTTGCCTTCCTTCAGATACTCTTTAGAACATTCATCTCTGATGTCATATTCCAGTTCATGCAGCGCGTTGCCGAATGACATTTCATCTATCCAGTTTGTCAGATCGGCCTGATCGTAACACGATGGAGCGACAATTTCCTTATTCGTATGATCGACAATAACGCGTGTTGTGCCGCTTGTTTTATCTGCTAACGGGAGCAGCAGTACAGCAAGTACAATTACTGTAATAATCCCCCATACTATTTTCTTTCTCATCTGGTTTCCTCACTTACTTTTTATATCCTCTTTAACTTACCATAAATCTGCAGCTTGAAAAATCGAACGTATGTTCGTATAATAAAAACTAAGAGTCAGGAAAGAAGGGATTTGTTATGAAGTTCCGCAGCTATCCTTCTGAAAATTCACAAGGTGATATACCCGAGGGGCGCGGTATGGTTAAGTGGGCGCCGTTTGCAACTATGCCCGAACAGTTTGAAAATGTCGGCAGACTGATGGACAGCCAGTCGAAAATCAAACGTCCTGTATTGTCGGATGACCGGCTGGATGAGATTGAACACATTCTGAAATATGCAGTGAAAGAAAGGCTGCCGGTAAGAGTCGACTACTATTACGACGGAGGCCGCTTCAGTATTTCTCTTCATATTATAAAAATAGACCAATGGAGCATGATGCTCATTGGTCAAATTTACGATACTGAAGACTTCATTTTCGTGCCGTTTATCGATATATTGGATATATTTATATTACCCGCGGGCTAATCTTATTTTTCTAAGAATAATACCGGCTCTTTCTGATGTTCTGTTGCTTTCACAAGATGATATGCGAGGACTGTCGTTGTAATGGCACCAATTCCCCCCGGTACCGGTGTAATGAATGAGGCTTTGTCTTTTACAGCTTCATAGTTTACATCTCCGACCATCTTGCCATCTTCTGTAAAGTTAATACCGACATCGATAACGATGGCGCCGTCTTTAACGTGCTCCTCATCAATCAGGTTAATTGCACCGGCCGCGCTGACAATCACATCAGCATTTTTACATTTTTCAACAAGATTGTCAGTGTAAAGGTTGCAGGTTGTTACCGTTGCTTCCCTGTTCATCATTAATAATGATAAAGGTTTTCCGACCACTGCGCTTGCACCAACAACTGTAACGTTCTTGCCTTTTAAATCAACTTCATAATAATCGAGCATATTCATAACTGCTGCTGGTGTACACGGTTCCAGGCGATCCGGATCGTTTGTCAGTACTTTGCCGAGATTTGATGCTTTCATACCGTCGATATCTTTAAACGAGTTCATAATTTCAGCAACGCGTTTCATAGGAATATGTTTTGGCAGCGGCTGCAGCAGCAGAATACCGTGAATTGCGTAGTCTTCATTTATTTCTCTGAATTTAGTTAAAAATACTTTTGTCGAAACATCTTCCGGAAAATGGTACTGGGCTGTTTCCATCCCAAGTTTCTCAAAACGTTTTACCGCAGCATTCTCATAGGAAATTGAATCTGATAAGTCTCCGATTCTGACAAATGCAACTTTAGGTTTAATACCGTGTTCTTCAGAAACTTCCAGTGCCTGTTTAATTTCCTCAGATAAGTGTGCTGCTACTTTTTTTCCGTCCATAATTACTGTCATTAAAAGCACTCCCCTTACTTTTTCTGGTTAATTACCCATCGATAATTGTACCATATTTAAAACAAATATAAAAAAAAGCTATCATCCAAAGATGATAGCTATAAGAAATTATTTAGTTTCACGGTGAAGTGTGTACTTGTTCAATCTAGGGCAGAATTTCATCATTTCGATACGCTCTGGATTGTTTCTTTTGTTTTTCTTAGTGCTGTAGTTGCGGTCTCCGCATTCTGTACAAGCTAATGTAACGATTACTCTCATTTCTGTCGCCTCCTTCATTAAGTTAAATCGATATTAAATGATAATATACTCGAATCAACTGGCCAGTTGATCATCCACGCACATAGATGATTGGTATATACTTTTGTAAATCACCTTATCTATTTTACTAGCAGACCGGAAAAATTTCAAGTCTTTCTTATTCTAAAATATACAGTTGCATATCTTCTTATATTCCTATATAATTTTAAATCGTAATGATTACGATAAAAAGAGGTTTTCCTATGAAGAAATTATTTCCTGCTTTACTTTTATTATTAATACTTGCCGCCTGCAGCAATGACCAGACGAATGAAGAAGATGGCGAATTAACTATATATACAACAGTATTTCCGCTGACGAGCTTCGTCGAGCAGATTGCAGGCGACACCGTAAACGTAAAATCCATCTACCCGCCGGGCGCCGATATGCATTCATATGAACCGACACAAAAAGATATGATGTCCTATTCCGATGGCGATTTATTTATAACAACATCAAATGATCTCGATCCGGTCGCAGCGAGTATCGCAGAAACGATCAGCGGCGATACCGAAATCATTGAGGCAGCAGCTGATATTGACACAGAAGCTTTCCTTGAAAGCCACCATGAGCATGAACACGATCATGAAGAAGACTCGCATGACCACAGTCATGGCAGTCTGGACCCTCACCTCTGGCTCAGTCCGAAACTCGCAGCAGAAATGGCGGAAGCTGTAAAGATTGCCTTGGCTGAACATAATCCTGAATCCGCAGATATGTATGAGGAGAACTTTGAAGTTCTGAAAAATGATATCGAAGAAATAGATCAGGAACTGACAGCAATTACAGAAAACCCTGTTAATACAGACGTTTATATTTCGCATGAATCAATCGGCTATCTCGCCCATCAGTACGGTTTTCATCAGGTCGGTATCAGTGGTCTTAATAATCAAGAGCCGTCACAGCAGGAACTTGCTGAAATTATTGAGAACATCAAAGCTGAGAATATCCCCTATATCCTTTACGAACCGAACGTGGTATCGAGCGTCACAGATGTCATCCGCAGTGAGACAAATACAGAACCGCTCTATTTTAACAATTTAGAGTCACTGACATCTGAAGACCCTTCCGATGCGACATACCAGTCGATGATGAAAAAAAATATCGAAACACTCGATAAAGCACTCAACAGCAAATAAAAAATCTCCTGAGAAACTCTTCTCAGGAGATTTTTTTAACATTTACTCTTTGCCGCGGTATAAATCGTGTTTAATATTCTCTGTAAACTCGCGGATTTCGTCTACATCTTTTTTAAGTATAAATGCCAGTACAACTGCTGCCACAGCAGTTAACGCAAATAAGATTACAAAAGCTTTAAATAACACGCCTAATAAACTCTTAATAAGTTCCATAGCAATCCCCCCTTAATTAACACTTTCCTACTCTATTCCCACTTTTTTGTTTTATAATCTCAATTGCAGGAATATCTGCAGGCGCCCAGTCCAGCTTTTCAATTTCCAAAGGATTTACCCATTTCATCTGAACATGTTCCAGCAGACGGATTTTCCCTGCAAGTATTTTGGCATAGTATGTCGTCAGTTCGACAATGCCAAAATCGTATTCATATACTGTCGTCGTAATCTTTTCCCCAATACTGATATCGAGTGTCATTTCTTCGACCAGTTCGCGTTTTAATGCATCTGCCGGTGTTTCCCCGTCCTCGATTTTCCCGCCGGGAAATTCCCATTTAAAAGCTAAGTTTTTTCCTTCAGGCCGCTGTGCACATAAGATAGAGTTATTTTCATCTTCTATTACTGCACCAACAACTCTTATATATTTTTTCGTCATAATAAAACCTCCGGATGCTTACTTTCTTTCGAGCATCTTAATAATTTCATCTTCAGATAATTGAGCCAGATTATTTTTATAGTTCCCTGCTGCCATCGTCTGGCGGGCAATTTCCGGAATATGTTTACGGTCGATACCAAGTTCTTCAAACGTCATGCGAAGACCCAGGCGTTCCTTCAATGCATTTAATTCATCGGATAATTCTTCAGTATTTTTAAAGCCCAGCTGAATGCTTATTTTATCAATTCTGGAATCGGCTTTTGCATTGTGCAGAATCCACTGATCGAGGCTGAAAGCGCACGCTTCAGCATGCGGAATGCCGAACTCCGAAGTTAAATAGTAGCTCATCGCATGGGAACCGCTCGTTGCAGTCTGGCTGAAACCAATACCCGCAGTAGTGCTCGCAAGCGCCATATTGGACCGTGCTTCGGCATTTGCTCCCTCGCGCCAGGCGGTCTCGAGATTATCAAAGGCAAGTCTCAGCGCAGTAACTGCGAGTCCGTCGGAAATCGGATTATTGTTTACCGCACCGATTGAATCGAGCGCATGGCAGATAACATCAATACCTGAAATTGCCGTGACAGACGGCGGACACGTATATGTAAGCTCCGGGTCTACGAGCGCAACTTTAGGATACAGCACTTTGCCGCTGATAGATGTCTTGATACCTTTTTCTTTATCGCTGATTACGCTGAACGGTGTCACTTCTGACGCTGAACCGCTCGTTGACGGCAGTGCAATCACCGGCAGTGCCTCAGTGATATTTCTATCCTGGATAATTGTTCTTGCATCCACGTTTTTAACAATTGCTGCAGCTGCTGCTTTCACGGCGTCCATCGTTGAACCTCCGCCTGCTGCAATCAGCGCTTCAGCACCGTGTTCGTTAGCAGCATTGATAATATCATCTACGTTGCCGACCGTCGGATTTTCTTCGATATCGGAAATGACCGCTTTAATTTGACCCGGCAGGAGTGATTCGAGCAATTCAGCAATACCGTTTTTCACCTGCGAGTTTGATGCAGCTACAACGTACGACTGGTAGCTGTATTTCTCTAATACTGTATCTATTGTCTGCAGCACACCGGCACCGAAGTGCACCTCTGCAGGATTATTAAAAGTAAACATTTTATTTCCCCCTTGGTTTATCTTTTACATTGTACTCATATCGTTTAAAACGCACGGTCAGCGGCTGGAATAAGAGTAAATAGAGCAGAAACATTATAAAACTGATTAACAGAGACGGCACAATCGGCCAGCCCATAATCGGAATTAAGATAAAGATAAACAGCGCCACACTGAGTATCGCGATATAATCGTATATAATTGATAATGTAGACGGCTCAAGATATTCTTTGCACTTTGGACATTTAATGCGTGTCCGTGGTTTCAGGGCATAGCCGAGCAGTTTTTCCTTGTATGTCCATTGGTGTTTACAATACGGACACTCTCCCATGACATCACCTTACTTTATGTTTTCTTAGCGTAATTATAACAAAAAAGAAGAGCGCGTTCGCTCTTCTTATTCATCATCTTCAAATTCATAGTAATCTTTTAAAATATCTTTAATGCTGTTTTCTTCTTTAGACTGCACGAGTTTTATATTAGTTGTAACGTGGTCGCAGCCCTCGTTTGATAAATGAGCATTTATCTTTTTAACTAAGTTAAACAGTTCGTCGATGCTGCCTTCAACTGTCGTTTCCTGCGGCCCAACAAAATGCGTTAAACCGCTGCTTTCAATCAGTTCGATTGCACTTGTCGTATGCGAATACAGTTTAGCATCGCCCGGATGATACGGCAAAACCTGAATACTCATCAAATAGTTCATTTAAATCTCTCCTCAAAATCTTTTCTGTTACCATTATGATACTATACATTATAGAAAACAAACATTTAGAGGTGACCGTTATGTTTAAAATAAGCAAAGGTTTAAATATTATTTTAATTGTCATAGCACTCGGTATGATTTATTACTTTGCACAGGATTTTCTTAGTCCTTCATGGAACATTCCCTTAGTTATCCTGCTGCTGGTACTCGGTGCCGCATCGATTATTTCCATTATTAAAAAGGAAGAACCCGATGATTAATCCAGGTACGGTACAATGTCGACCTGGTCACTGTATGATGTCATATGCTCTTCCACATCACCGTACACATCATCCATCCCCATATCCGCCAGCGGATGAAGATAAAAATCTTCATACTCATTGCTGTCGACATAAGTCGGCATAAAGCGCACCGCGCCAACATCAGTTTCGCCGCCCGACTGTTCAACGCTCACTTCCAAAATTCCGCCGAGCCGTGTATTTAATGACTGCTGGGCACTGAAGAAATTCGACATTGAATATGCAATAACTGCTTCTGATCCGTCTTCTCTTTCATAATGTTCAATAGGCTGCAACGTGTGCGGGTGCGATCCGACAATAATATCAGCACCTGCATCTGCCATCGTGCGGTATTCAGGCACATGCTCTTCGCGCGGGAATTCATCGTATTCCACACCCTGATGGTAGCTGACAATCAGCACATCCACCTTCTCTCTTAATGCTTCAATATCCGATAGAATTCTCGGCATATCGATAATATTTACTAAATACTCCTGACCTTCCGGTACAGGAATGCCGTTTGTTCCATATGTATAGGCCAAGAAGCCGACATCTATGCCGTTTACATTAAAAATCCTGTCGCGGTTCATATCTTCTTCACTGATGTTTGCACCGACATAATCAATGCCGCGTTCAGTTAAGTTTTCAGCTGTAGCGAGTACTCCGTCAGTGCTGCGGTCAAGCGTATGGTTATTAGCAAAGTTTACAATATCCGCATCAAAGTAACTCAGCAGGTCCGCAACTTCTTCCGGCGCGTTAAACGTCGGGTAGCCGCTTAAACCGAGTTCTTCACCGCCGATAGGTGTCTCCTGATTCATAAACACCAGATCCTGCTGCTGCAGATAAGGCGCAACGCTCTCAACACGGGATGTAAAATCGTAGCCGTCCTGTGTCTCGACATCTTCATATAAATAGTCGTGAATCAAAATATCTCCCGTCGCAGCAAAAGTAAAAGAACTGTCCAGATACTGACTCAGATTCTCAAAAAGCGCTTCTTTATTTATGCTGTTAAATTCTTTAGTGCGGGCTTCCAGCGGCTCTTCATCAGAACCTCCAAATATGTTCAAAAATAATAATACCGATAAAATTTTTTTCATATTATTCCCTCCGTAAAGTATTTCCTGTTTTCGGTCAAATTAAAAATCTTCAAAACTAATCCGTTTCGGCCTCATTTACTTTATCAACAATATACTCTGTCTGCTTTCTGACAGATATTAAATCATTTGTAATATAATCATCACGGTTTAATAAAATAACGTGCGCTGCCGGAATGCCGAGCGCTTCAGAAAACTGCTGCTGCAGTGCTTCATCTGCTGTATTTTCCACGTTCACAAATATATAATCCGTTTCAAATGCATTGAAATTTTCCGGCTGTTTTACATCGAATAAATTTTCCTGCAAGTCGTTTTTCGCTGACTCATCCATTTGAAAACCGAGCACATCGTAAACAGCTTCTGTACCGTAGCTCATGTATTCATTATATAGAAGATAGCCGTCTTCATGTTCTACAGCCACAAGTGCCTGTTTATCATCGGCCTGTTCATTCAATTCACGTTTCAGCACCGTTGTCTCAGCTTCCCACTCATCACCAATTTTGTTCGCTTCGTCTTCTTTATTTAAAATGACCCCTAAATAATACAGCTGCGTCAAATATGCACGCGGACTGAAAGGACTCATAATCCCCGACGAATAAGTAATCCTGATCGACGGAGCGATTTTCTGATATTCCTCAAAGTATTCATCCGGCGAGTATGTAACAATTAAATCCGGTTTAATTTCTTTAAGGGACTCCAAATCTCCAGGTTCAAGATAAGTCACTTCTGTGCCGAAGGCATCTTCTACAGTGCCGTTATTTTCCAAGCCTTCATTGATACCGCTTACATCAAAACCTAAAAGAGCGGCATTGCCGGGATCAATTGTACGGAACAGCACAATGCTTTCAGGGTTTGCCGGAATATCAATTTCATTCGTATCCTCGGTTGTAATCCGTCTTGTTTCTCCATCTTCTGATATATCAATTTCTCTAAAACTTGAACAGCCTGTCAGCAGCAGCACTGCTGTCAAAAGCATCATAATTTTTATTTTCATCTCGTCACCTTCACTATTGATACCGTCATTATACACATAAAAAAAGCCGGGGGATACTGACGTGCTCCCCTTAAGTTGTACTTACTATTCAACTTAAGGGGAGTTTTTGTATGAAAAATAATAAACATAGTTTTGAATTTAAGTTAACAGTCGTAACAGATTATTTAAATGGCGAAGGTGGATT